>JAYUOQ010000339.1:0-8971 GCA_043760685.1 Armatimonadota bacterium
GCTCACGCGGCCGAGGTGGGCGTTGCCAAAATGCTTGACGACTGCATCGAGGACTCAGACGACGCTGCAATCAAGGCACTGTTCGAAGATCAGCTCAAAATGAGCTTAACGCATCAGGAACAGATTGGTAAGTGCCTGATTAAGTACGGTGAGCAGCCGAACGGAGGCAAAAGCTTTGTCAGTTCGATGATGGCGAAGGTTAGCGACCTCATTCAAGGAGGGCATGACCAACCGGACAAAAATACCCAAAACCTGATCAAGGCTCTTACCGCTGGCAACATGGAAAGCGCTATCTATGAGTCTCTCATAGCCTATTCCCAGGCTATTGGGGAAGACGATGTTGTCCAAGTCGCTCGAGCCATTCAGCAGGAAGAACGGCAGAACGCAAAGCGAATCTGGCCGATGATATCACAATATGCCGTCACCGCTCTTGAAAAGGTAACCGATCGTCCTGTTGCGGGCGTCAATAGTGCCTAACTGCTTTCTCGGATGAATCCGGGAGCGCGCCCGAGACGTCGTCGCCTTGTCCACGACGTCTTCGGGTGATGTTCCAACCTCAGCAGGCTCAAACATGATCGGCTTACAAAACCTTTGCGAAGCTTGTCAAAAGGAACGCTCTTCAGTCGAATTGGAGCCATGTCATGCTCCAAATGTCAATAAATTGATAGACACCAAAGAGCGGACTTGGCATCCACAATCCCAAAAGTAGATACTCTCGTTGTGCCATCTCACCTTTGAGTTGGCTAAATGCTTTGGAGAAATGAAATGGCTAAGTACTTTACAATGGGTTCTGCTCATGGTGCAGCCCTCGCCACATTCTTGGGAATTGCAGGCTTTGCAGGTGCAGATGAAGATCACTTTACAGCATCGGCACTGAGCCAACCGCTGTGGATGGACTCGTATGTGGCTTTCGGATACGTAGGAGTTCAACGCAAACGCAAATCTTAATTCGATCCCTCAATGGGCCCCAATAGTTCCCCTACTAGAGGTTTTCCTCAGGGGCCCAATTTATTTACTTCGAGTCACAAATTTTGTGACTCGATTTTTTTGGCGACTACTTTCTTAATATTGCCGTAGTGCCGACTATTTGAGTTGTTGCAGGGCAAGCTTATAAATACTTACCTTAAGCGATGATTGTTCTCAGTGCTTCATCTTGGCGTGCATGAGCAATTTCGCTCTCTCGGACTTCTGAGCGGTAATCATCATTTTTGCCATTGACTTTAGTTCTGAACTTTTGCCGTATTTGACCTCGATTTCTGCCATTTGGATGGCTCCAAGATGATGTTCTGCCATCATCATCGCAAAGTCACGGTCTGTGTCTCCCGTCATTTTCATGCTGCCCATGTTGTGGCTCATCTTATCCATGAACTTGTGCATCATGCTTGACGGCGAATCTTGCTTTGGCTTAGTCATATCGTGATGCTGTGCCAAGGCGGGTGCAATAAGGACACTGCTAAAAAGGGCTCCAGTGAGCATGTATGAAAGAGGAAGTATTTTCGACATTGATGTTCTCCAAAAGCGATCTAACGTTATTGATCAGTCAGATCGCCTAATACTCCCTACGCCGGACTTCGTCCAGAAGAGCATGGGTCCTGTCATCGTGGGTCCGGTTTTTGCAAGAGACCTCCAGGCAAATACGTGAAAGTTGCGGCGTAAGGTACGTAATTGCCATAGCGAGCTTGTTCCCAGCTATAGGCCCGTCCGCATCGGCTTGGGTAAGAGATGGGCCTCAAGAGGGACGTGAGACTGGTAGTCTGTGAGACCAGCGGATGGACATTGGAGGTCCGGGTGACGGCCCGACGCTTCGCGCCTCAGCTAAGGGCTTGGGCAGATGGACGGTTTCTCAGAAGAGAAACCTGGTGCGCGGGAAAGGACTCGAACCTTCACACCTTGTGAGCACTACCACCTCAAGGGAGTCTTGGTAGGTTCGAAGTAGCAGTTTTGAATCTATGGACGTGCCCGGAAATCTCTCAATATGTACTGTAATTGAGAGACATTTGAGAGGCATGGTTGGCCTCAACTTTATTCGTTTCCAACTTGCTTGTCGCTTCCGTTATTGACGACTCCCCTGAACGACTTCAAGTGAACTACGGATCGCTAGTCGAAAGTGAATTCTGGATCGACACCGTTACCTGGAGGCTTTGGATTGCTAGCAGTAATAGATTGTCCTTCCGTGCAGATGGTTAGGAAGTTACAACTAAAGCAACGTCGTTGCTCGGTAATAGCAGGAAAGTCAACCAAACTCGCTGCGTATATGGTCTTTTCGCTCCTCGCATTTCGGGGTCGCCATGGTTTCCAAAGCAGTTGATGAGACCAGAAAGCTTGAGATGAAGGGGAGCAAAGAGTACAAACGAACTCGGTGGTTTTGGCTTAAGAACCCATCCAAACTCACCGAGAAAGAGAGAGCAAAACTTGCCGAAATGCTTGAGGTGGGCGCGTTTCCCAAAACCGGGAAAGCCTACGGGATTAAGCTTGCCTTCCAAGAACTCTTCAAAGTCCACAAAAGCCAGGCAACGCTCGCCTTCTTTGAATGGATTACCATGGCCTTCAATGCCAAAGTCGAACCCATCACCAAAGTTGCTGTAACCTTCTTCAACGCAAGAGACAAAATCCTCTCATGGTTCGAATCCCACATCTCAAACGGAATCCTGGAAGGACTTCATAGCGTCCTGCAAGCAAGGAAGAACGCCGCAAGAGGATACAGAAATACGGACAACCTCATCACCATGAGCTACCTCCTACACGGAAAACTAAATGGACCTACCCACACAAAATGACGAAGAACCATAATAACTCGTTCCGCCTTTTAGATTGCAAAGAAGCGAGTCATGCTTTGAGTGATTTCGCATTCTTCTTGCATAAACGGGGTTGGGTACGGGTCAAGGTTAGATTCGTGGAACTCGGTTCCCCAGTCGTGAACCACGGCGAAGTCGCCAGGGCTAAGGAGTGGAACAAAGCGATTCCATTCAAGCGGTTTGTTGCCGTTATCACAGAAGAGGACGAGCGGCTTCGGGAGAGTGGCGATCAGTTCTCGCATTGGTTCGACGGTTGACTCGGAGAGGAGGTCCATGGTGAGGGGCTTTGCACCGAGTATTTCCAATTGTTCAGTGGGTGCGCCATGGTTTTGGTTGTCGATCGAAGTCACAGAGAATCCACGAGCAATGCCTTGAAGCGTGAAGAACAGGGTCATGCCGCCTCGGAAAGTTCCTAGTTCAATAACCGATTTGACGCTCGCCCGGTTGAAGAACTCCTCCCAGAGGGCGAGATCGTTCCATATTTGGGAAACCTCGACTCCGCCGAAGCTGGAACCGTAGTGGGCTTTCGTGAGGCAGTTTGGAAATTCCATAGTCATTACCGAAAGACGACACCAAATCCGGTCCAGTGCATTTCAGGGAGTTCGAGCTTGTCTTCGTCGAGGCTGTCCCACCAAGAGGACATGCCGGGGTTGATGCGGATGTCATCGAAGAAGATGAGTCCCCGTTGACGGACAGACGGACTAAATAGAACTAATTCAGCAGTTACTTGCTCAGCGGTATGAAGAGTGTCAATGAAGAGGAGATCAATTGGTCCGCGCTTTGCGACTTCGGCAACAAGTTCGGGATCGCGAGTGTCGCCTTGCATCAGTTCAACGTTGTCAAAAGCAAGAAGTAGTTCTCTGGCATCGGGACGGATTTCGATGTCGATGGACAGGACTTTGCCCGAGGTTCCGGCAGCAAGGTGGGAGGTACTACCTCCGGTGCATGTGCCGAGTTCGATGACAAGCTTAGGCTGAAGCTCCTTGGCTACCGAATAGAGAAGATTGTAGTATGGGTTGGAACCATCAAATCCAAAGCTAAGGGGATCAGGTGACTCCGAAGGATTCTCAAATCGAGTCAGAAAATCTCTGGCGCGATCGCTGCGAGTAGGAAGAACCTTCATATCTCATTGTACGCCGATTTAGGAGAAAAGTCATCTTAGCAATGGCACGCATTTTGAGGGGCACTCCAGACCACACCAAGGAATAAGTTCGAAGCATTCAAGGCACGCCACACGACCAGCAACAAGCAGGGTATCCTACACGTCTAACCTGGCCAGAAAGAGGGCAGTAAAAATCTTTTCTGCAAATGACTTATTTCCCTTGGTCTATCCATTTCCTCCTCCTTTCTTTATGCAAAGAAGCATATGCTATAAAGTGCATGAAAAGTAAACTATATATGGGCCCAATTAATAAATCATTATTCTTGCCAATACATACCCACAGAAGCGCAAATTCTGAAAATAGAAATAATATAGTACACACTTGCCATTTACGATCTGACCATAGAGAATGACACCATAAGAGTAGTAGAATTTGAAAGATAATCGCTGCAAAAATCATCTTATTTGAATCCATCGCAACATCCCATTATCGGTGGAGGGTTTATTCCAGGAGGTAAACACGGTGTATGCCAAGCAATGCACGAATCATTACCTCTGCCGGGAAAGGACTTTTGACATTGGGACATCCACACAACTAGACCTGCATCCAATAAAGCACAAATGGCAAGGCAAAGGGGGTTGACCTTGCAAATAGCTACGCAAACGGCAGCACCAGCACCCCATACTGTGTTGAAGTCTTCAGCTGCGACGAAGAGTCTACCTTCGTATTTAGTACATAAAAAACATGGAGGTACAAACTCTACACAAGTTTTCATCCAGATGTGACTTCGGTTTCTACGGCCCCAGTAAATGTCTCTCTCTACGCACCAATTGCCAGAATCATCTACCCATGTCGCTGGTTGGTTGTCAGCATAATTGTAAGCCGGTTGTCGGGGCCAAATCGGGTCAACAGTCAACCACCGTGCCGTCTTCGTCATCAAGTATCTCGCCCTGACGTACAACACAGTAGCCGAATCGGTCAGATATCCCAACAACCCAACATAGCCCAAAGAACTTGGGTTCGTCCCTGTCGAGGTCTGCAACTCACCATACGGCCAATACTCTGCGGAATAAGTCTTTGTGCCCGACGAGTTGCGACACTCGACCAAGCTCCCCAGTGGGTCTGGGATGTAGTAGGTCTCAACCCCGCCACGAGTTTCTTGCATAAGCATCCCATTTACGGTGATGAAAGTTGTGGTTACTGTTGCCATTAGCTTGTCTGCTCCGAAAGATAGTCGGTTCCATCCCAAATATAAGTCGTTAGTTTGCCCGCCGAATGCTTGGATCTCCGAAGTCCATCGCCAGCGTACGTCATCGTCGAGAGTGCTCCAACATCGTTCAGGACCTTCAACCTATTTTCCCTATCGTAAGTATAAGTCGAAAGAACTCCACCACGATTCTCCAATGTCATATTTCCGTTTGGATCATAGGTTTGTGTGACCATTGTTGGACCGTCCTGAATAGTCGTTATCCTACTTGCGGCATCATAAGTCATGGTAATCGGCTGACCACCCTGGTGCCACTTGCTCAAGACGTTCCCCATCGAGTCCAATGTGTAGGTAGCAATCGCTCCCGCCTTCTGTTGTCCCGTGAGGCGGTTAATCTCATCATAGGTGTAAGTTGTTGGATTTGCATCTCGAACTTGTTTGGTCTTTCGCCCACCTGCATCGTAAGTATCGACAATCGTCATAATTGGCGCATTCGCCGAGTTTAGTTCAACTTGTTGTGTGAGCCGGCCAACGGTGTCATAAGTTTGAGCAATCGTGCTTCCACTTCCCAAAGCAATGGTTGTCAATCGACTGTTTGCATCGTATGATGAAGTGAAAATCTTACTTGCAGGTGTCATCTGTGCTTTCAGTCGGTTTACAACATCGTAGGCGAAGGTATGGCGCCCACTGCTTGGATCCACCAAGAGTGAACGAGCACCGACCGCATCGTACTGATAAGTAATCATCTGATTGCTCGGCAAGGTCACCGCCGAAAGCTCGTTTCGGCTGGTATAGGCATAAGTCGTTGTTCCGCCAGAGTCTTGCATCGTCGTCCGGTTATTGACTTTGTCGTAGACAAGAGTTACAAACGTTCCGTCACCGTATTGAGTTAAGGTCTGGCGACTTGCCGCATCATAAGTCATAGTCTTCGACCAACTATTGGCATCGAGTAGTTTAATTGCTCTGCCATCTGCATCGAAGGTTGTGGTCGCAATTCCGCCAATCTCGTTCTGGATCGTTTTTCTTCGCCCCGCGTTGTCGTAGGAGTTCGTAATGAAATTCCCGCGAGCATCTTGGCTCGCTATGTTTTGCCCGGCAACATCATAGATGAATGTGCTGACAAAACCCTTCGCGTCCATTCTTGATGCCACTCGGTTCGAAGTTGCCTGATACGTGGTCGTCGAAACGTGGTTCAGCGCGTCTTGGGTCGAAACCTGTGCGCCGTTGACATTGTAGGCCATCGTTGTTCGGTTACCCAGCGGGTCTACTTGAGCCGTAATCTGGTTGGCGGCATCATACACCGTGGTGCTGATGAAGCCCATCGGTGAGGTCGAAGCCGTTCGTCGACCAATGGCATCGAATGTCTGAGTACTTCGGTTACCAAGTGCGTCTTGCGAAGCAATCGCATCCCGAGCGTTATAGATCGTCGTGGTTCGGTTGCCCAGCGCATCTTGCGTGGCGTTTGGACGACCGGATGTATCGTAAGCATAGGTGGTCAAGAAACCAAGCGCATCTTGCGAGGCAATTCTCTGCTTGGAGGCGTTATAGACCATTGTGCTGGTTCGTCCCAGCGGGTCAGTGCTTGCGGTCTGGTAACCCATGTTGTCATAGACTTGAGTCCAGACACTGCCCATTGGGTCTTGGGTGGTCAGAACGTTGGCAAACCGCCCGTAAGTAAGCGTCGTTCGAAAGCCCATCGGAGTGACCTGAACCGTCGGAAGGCATGTATCGTAAACCGTTCGCGACATCTCACCGGCGGCGTTGGTCACCGAAACCACGTGGTCCGCCACGTCGTAGCCGTAGCTGGTAATTCGTCCCAGCGGATCAGTAACAGCTGTCCGCCTACCAAGGGTATCGAAGGTTTGGGTAGTGACACTTCCATCGGAACCAGTTACCTTGGTCTGGTTGCCGAAGCTGTCGTAACCAAAGGTTGTCACAAGCCCTCTCGGGTCCTGGCTGGTCAATCTTTGTCCAAACGAATCGTAGGTGAATGTGGACCTGCGACCAAGCGGATCGACGCTGGCGGTCATGTTCCGACTAGCATCATAAACCATGGATGAAATAAAGCCAAGCGCATTGGTTATCGTGGTTCGATTGCCTGCAGAATCGTACTGATACGTCGTTCGGTTGCCCAGCGGATCGTCAGCCCGGGTAATTCTTCCTCTGGCGTCGTAAACATAGGTGTAGCGAAAACCGGAAGGGTCTTGCTCTGAGGTTCTAAAGCCATTGGAATCGTAAGTGTACGTTGTGGTGTAGCCTTCGGGACGCATGATGGCGGCAATGCCGCTTGTTCCTGCGATATAGGTAGTTATTGCCCCGGTTGGAGACGTAACCTGAGAGCCGCTAAAGAACGGAGCAACAGCGGTTCCGTAGACATAAGTGTAGACCGCCGTACTAAGCGACATGGTTGTTACCCGGCTGCTGGCATCATAGCTGTAAATGGTCGCAAAACCCCTCGGGTCGGTAATGGAATTAAGGTAATTGGTTCCTGAGAAACTCCCGTAGCCTAAACCGGTTTGACAACCTAGCGGAGTGGTGAAGGTGGTTAACTGACGATCACTATCATACTGAAAAGTCCAGAACCGACCACCCCAATCTTGTACAGAACTAAGGAGCGAAGTTGGTGAACTCGCAGAGTAAGTAAATGTTACTTTACGCCCATCTGTCACTTGGATTGTCTTGAGAAGTCCAGCCTCAACGCTAGTTCCGTAGTTAAAGGTTTGGACGCAACCAGCGGCGGAAATACTTCTCGTCAACAGATAGTTGCCCGCGTTTTGAGTTTCGTATTCAAGGAGGCTTCCGTCTGGGAACCGTTCTTGGTACTTGGTTCCGTTGTAGGTCAATGTTGTTGGCGAGTATGTAGAGGCATTAGGAGTAAAAGTACTTATGCCACCAACGGTACTTTGCAAGTTCCAAGCGTAAGCACTTTGATCTCCTCGGAAAATGCTAGCTCCCCCAAATTCTAAATCTGGCACGGCGTACGCATTGACACTGGCAGATCGCTTCTTGCCAAACTGATCGTTTCTATTGGACTTACTACCATAGAAGAACTCAATGGTAAGACCCATCCCCAGAGCTTTGAGGATTATCTCGGGGTCAACTTCGAGCGAACCATCCACAGGATTTGGAACCGGCATGTACGGGTGCTGAAGAATCGGATCGCTAACTGATCCTTGCGACTCTACGGAAAGATGTTTTTGGTCTTCGTTTTTGTTCATGAGAAACTTCCGTTTTTAGACCGTCGGACATGTAGGAACTATAGATAGATCACCAGTGCCGGGTTCGTAGTTGCCAGGAGGACAAGGTGGAGGTGGACCACCATTTCCGGTGCAAAGTTGCCAGGTTGGTGTGCTCCCACCGATGCCTTGACCCGCAGCCGCGGGTAGCTCACCGCTCAAAGAACATGAACATTCGTTTGCGATCATCTTAGTTCTCCTCCATAGCGTCTCGTAACGCGGTAATGGCAAGGTTGGCGTAGTAGCCTTTTCCTTCAGGAAGTCCACCAAGGAACAATTCAAGTTCTCTTGGTTCGAGTAGTTTCATTTTTTCCATCGTTCTACCTATCGCAAGTTCGCATAAGGCACCAGAATATCCAATACTGCTTGGACAACCGTTTGTGTCGTATGTCGCTCGGAGAATCTTATCACCCTCAAGTTTTAACCAGATTTGAACGTGTGGTCCGTCGCCTGGTATTCCGGCAAGACCTACTCTATCACTATCAGGCATTTCCCCACGGTTTCTTGGATTGACCACATGGTCGTGGATTCGTTCCGAGAAAACCATCTCTCAAATTCCCCTGTACAATTACCTTACATCGATTTTCCGAAAAACAATCCCACAATTTGTCCACAAAACCAAAAAAGTCA
>JAYUOQ010000340.1:0-8958 GCA_043760685.1 Armatimonadota bacterium
CACTATTACACGGGCGATTTCAAAGAAACTCGTCAAGAACTGATCAAGCGACTTTTGGATCCTCAACTAAACCTTGAAGAAGTAAGCCGCCTGCTCGGAGTATGTCCAACGACGGTTCGACGATATACAAACCGAGGCTGGCTCCACCACCATCGAACCAAAGGTGGTCAACGACGGTTCCTGCTAAGTGATGTTGTGACGTTTGTTGAAAAACACGGTCGCTTTCCTGAAGCGTAGTGGAGGCAGTACACTCCAGTCAGGAGCATGAAACCACTACGCATAGCCATTTTTTCGGATAGCGTTTGGCCAGTACTGAACGGAGTCAGTATCAGCATTCAACTCTTGGTTGACGAGCTACGCAACCAAGGGCATAGCGTGCATATCTTCGCGCCACGCTTCGCTGGATATCGCGAAACCGATCCCAACACAATTCGATTTCGTGCGCTCGAGACACCGTGGAGCAAGGGGCACCCCATCGCTTACCCGCCATACTGGAGAAAACTCAGACGCTTCCGACAGCAAGAATTTGATGTCATCCACACCCATACGCCCTACATGCTTGGCTTTGTCGGGTTGAGATGGGCAGAAAGCCACCAGGTCCCGATCGTTTCAACGTATCACACCCTTTACGATCGGTACGCCCACTACATGTCCGCGTTTCCTCGCCGCTATATTCGCTTCCGCATCGCGAAGCATACGAACTTTTATTACAACAGCGTCAATCAAGTCATCACGCCAAGCGAAATCGCCAAGCGCTGGCTGCTGCGCCATGGCGTCGAAACACCAATCACGGTGATTCCAACCGGAACCCCCAAGCGGCAACTGATTCCACGCGCCGAAGCACGCCAACAATTAGGAATCCCGCCAGATCAACGAATCCTCCTCTATGTAGGTCGGCTCGCCCAAGAAAAAAATTTGGGGACGCTTCTTGGCATGGCGAAGCAAGTAACCCAGGCAGAAAGCAATGCGCGATTGTGGCTTGTTGGTGACGGACCGTACCGAGAAGAATGCCTCAGAATCGCGTCAGAGCACGGGATTGGTGACAAAGTTAAGTTTGTTGGTTCGGTGCCAAGGGACTCCGTGGACAAATATTATGCCGCCGCAGACCTATTTACCTTTGCCAGCGTTACCGAAACTCAAGGATTAGTACTCAATGAAGCGATGCAATATGGAATCCCAGCCGTTGCCGTCGATGGTGGCGGAGCGACCGAGGCAATCATAGAGGGCGAGAATGGCTTTGCAACGAAAAATGATCAGTCATCGATGGCGGATCAAGTGTTAACTATTTTAAGAAATGAAAGCTTGTATGCTCACCTCTGCGCCGGAGCCGAAAGGAGCGCAAAGTTCAATACAACCGAAATCATGTGCAACCGGGTCCTCGACGTCTACCATGCCGCTATAAACCAAGGAGGAATTCCCATTGAGCGAAACCACCCCCAATTCGTTAACTAAGAGCGGCTACCGGGACTTCACCCTGATTGTGCTGTTTCTGTCAGTTGTGAGGGTTCTCTTACCTTTCGTTACGGTTCCAATTTCCATCGCTCCTATAGTGGATTTCCTTCTCCTCATTGGGGTGTTTATTGCCACGATCTATGCGATCTACCGAGCAATGTCCGAAAAGCCCGATCCGAAACTAGCTTTCGTGATCTTGCTCATTGGAATCTTTCTACAGATTGCGGCGGTCAATGTTATTAACCTCGTTTTTCACGGACGCGGGCTCGGGGCAGTGCTCTTCTCACCGATTGCTCAAACCGGACTGATGATTTGGTGCATCGGTCTTGGTGCCGTCATCTCAAGCATTCTAAGGGACAAAAACATCCTTATTCCGGTTGCAATATTCCTCGTCGCATTCGACATTTTCTTGGTCTTAACCCCGATCGGGTTCACGCAGCAAATCATGAAGCAGAATCCCAACATCCTTGCTAACGTTGGGATGCAAATTCCGAAGTCAACTTCAGTTAGTAATGACGTGGCAAAAGTAACAGTCGCCACCGCTGGGCTAGTTGGTCCTGCGGATTTAGTTTTCTTGGGAGCCTTCTTTCTCGCAATGTTTAAGTTTAATATGCGACCGAAAGAGACAATGAAAATCATGATCCCTGCCCTTGTCGGATACATGACTGTGGTGCTCATCACCGGCTGGGCATTGCCGGCACTAGTTCCAATCGGACTGGTAACTCTGATCGTCAATCGAAAGGAATTCAATCTTAATAAGGACGAAAAAGCGTCAACACTAGTAGTTGCCATCTTGGCGGTCGTAATTCTCGTTTTCAGCGCAACTAGGAAGCCAAAACCGCTACCTGCGCCTTCGCAAAAGGCGCCTTCCCTAGAACTTCTAAGATCGGCAAACTCGCCTGCGAAAGAGCAACCAAGTCAACCCCCGTCCGCAAACCCATCCGTTCCGCAAAGTACACCAAGTCCTCCGTAGCAAGATTTCCACCGGCACCCTTCGCATAAGGACAGCCACCGAGACCAGCCGCACTAGAATCAAAAGCCGAATATCCATGCTCTAACGCCGCCGCTACATTCGAAATCGCCGTTCCCCGAGTGTCATGAAAATGCCACACGACCTTCTCATTAGGGAGACCAGACAGCTCTTTGACAAGTTTATGAACCTCAGTCGGAACCCCGACACCAATCGTATCGCCCAGCGAAACCTCGTCAACCCCGATCTCGAAAAGTCGATCAACGACTTCTCGAACCCGCTTAGGTTCAATCAAACCAGCATAAGGACACTCAAAAATCGTACTGACATATCCGCGAATGAAACCCTTATGCGACGCTCGAATACGAGCGAAAACCGCCAACGACTCATCAACCGTCATGTTGATGTTCCGTTGTGTGAAGGCGTCGCTAGCCGCAGTCAAAACCGCTATTCGATTGACTCCTAATTCTATCGCTCGCCCTAATCCCTTTTCGTTTGGAACCAGTGCGGAGTAAATTCCACCCGGAGGCAACAAGGGCCAGAGTTCGGCAATATCTCCAAGCTGAGGAACCCACTTGGGAGAAACAAAACTGCTGACTTCAATCTCGTTGAGCCCAGATTGAAGTAAAGCCGATATGAAATTGGCTTTCAGTAAAGTAGGCACTGCAATGGCTTCATTCTGGAGCCCGTCGCGGGGGGAAACTTCAACAATTCGAATGCCGGCCATGACTAGCTCGCTTCTACCACGGCCAGAAGATCATCTCCTGAAACCTGAACTCCCTTCACGGCATTGAGTGTCCGGACCACTCCGTCAAACGGAGCATTAAATGGTTGTTGGGTTTTCATCGCTTCTAGCACCAGGATCTTTTGACCAGCTACCACGGCATCACCTTCTGCCACCAATACATCAACGATCATTCCCGGCATCGGTGCTCTATATTCACCGCTCTTAGCTCCGCTCGCTCGAGTCCTCGATTGGCGAGTTTCCAGCCGATATTGGTTTCCTTTATACGAAACCAATATCGCGTCTCCATCTCGAACCGCGAGGGCGCTAAGTGATCCTTCAGAAGTCCTTACTTGTAGCCGATCTGGAAGCTTTGATACCTCGAAAGATCCTTCAAACTCAACCGGCTCACCATTAAGGAAATATTTCATACCTTTGTCTCTGAATACGTTCGGGCTGCACCGATAAATGCGTCGAACAAGTTTTGGGTCGCTTCATCCTGTGGAGTCCGCTCTGGATGCCATTGAACCCCAATAAAGAATGGTTTCGTTGCATCTTCAATTGCTTCAATCGTTCCGTCGGAGTGTCGACCAACGACAGAAAGCCCCTCACCTAGCCGGTTGACTGCCTGGTGATGATAACTCTTTCCTTGGATCTCTTCGTGACGAGTTACGTCAAAAAGCTTTGAAGAGTCTTCCAAAGTATAGGTCTGCATGGTCCCACCAACATGCTCGTTATGTTCAACAACATCGGGTAAATGTTGGTATAAACTCCCGCCTCGCTTCACATTAATGAACTGGCAACCATAACAAATACCCAGGATAGGCATTGTCGGATTGACTAACCCGAACAACTCATTTTCCATCTCCCATCGCAATGGACTCATGATATCTGCTTCCTGGTGATTCGACTCTCCGAAATGCCGCGCGTCCATGTCTGCTCCCCCTGGAATGAGCCAACCATCCAGCAGTGGTACGAGCCCCGCCAGATCCGTTAGCGGCGTGATTAGGATCGGGCTTCCGCCAGCCTCGGCAACTCGAGCGGTATAGTTCCAGTTCAGAGTTACCTTTCCGTTTGATCGATCATTTGAGTCGTCAAATTCACACTCAACCGTAATGCCAATAAGAGGCTTCACTTCAAGATCGCTCCAATATTCTCGACGTATTCTTTCACCTTATTCAGGAACTCAGCCGCACCGACCCCGTTACAGAGTCGATGGTCAAAGGTCATCGTTACATTGACAACCTTTTGGAGTCTTCCTGCTTCGTCAATGTCCCTAAAGGTCTCTCCGAGGAAGATTGTCGCCATGCTTGGTGCCACGACGACTGGAATCGCATCACGCAATCCAAATGCCTGCATGTTGGTCAGCGAAACGGTAACTGCTTCGTGAGCCTGATCCTTTCCGCTCCGAGCGAGAGCAATTCTATCTCGAGTCGCAGACGCAAAATCCTGCCAATCAAAAGTATCTGCGCTATCGACTACGGCAATTACCAGTTCGTCTCCAGGCAACGAAACCGCGATCCCTAAGGAGACAAAATCGTAAGTGCGAATCTTGTCATCGCCCGCTAGTCCGCTTCGGAAAGCAGGAAACTCGGTCATCGCCTTGGTAACCGCGTAAGCAAACATAGTGAAGCCACTCGGCTGGAACTTTCCGCCACCAGCTTTTAGCTTTGCCCTCTCGTCTTCGATTGGTCCCCACTTGGTGACGACGGTCATGGTTCCGGGCACGACCAACGAATTGGATCGCACCATGCGGCTGTTAAGCACGCGTTGTTTGCCTGGCATCTGCCGCTCAGTGAACTTGATTCCACTCGCAGAAACTTGGCTCTTGCCTACCACATTGCTCGTTCCTACACCAGCCACGAAGAGATCAATATCGGAAGGCATCAGTTTGCTTCCGGCAAAAGGAATGGTCACCAAAGTATCGGGCGCAATTCCCTTTTCCTTGGCATAAGCCCTTGATCGAGGCGGAATACCCTGGAGCTTGACTTCCCCTTCGCCTTTCTTTGAGGAGAGAGGGGGTTGGGGGGGAGCAGCGAAGCTGCCATGGGAAGATGTTGGTGTTGAACCATGCGATGGAGCATCCTGAACTTGCGTTCCTGACCCAACCTGAATCTTCCCGACCTCCGCTCCAATCGCGATTACATCGTCGACTTTCGCCGTCCAAGATATGAGCTTTCCGCCGTAAGGCGACTCAACATCCATGACTGCCTTATCTGTTTCCATCTGGTAGATCGGATCATCGCGCTTAATGTCATCTCCGGGTTGCTTAAGGAATGCAACGATCCTCGCCTCTTGCAAGCCTTCGCCAATTTGAGGAACGAATAGGGGGGCAATAGACTCCCCCTCTCCCATCTCTTTGGAAGGGAGAGGGGGCTGGGGGGTGAGGGTTCCTACAGTATTCATTACCTCTCCTTTTAGGAGAGGAAGCTCCCGCGAGGCTTCGAGCTTGGGAGCAGGTGAGGTAGGTGTTGACGGAGTACTACTCCCACCAACTTCAAACTTCGCAATCTCGCCACCAATTGCAACGATATCGTCAACCTTTGCGGACCAAGAAACGAGCGTGCCTTCAACGGGTGATTCAACGTCCATGACCGCTTTGTCGGTCTCCATTTGGTAAATCGGTTCGTCACGCCGAACCTTATCTCCTGGCTTTTTGAGGAACGCAACGACGCGGGCTTCTTGGAGCCCTTCACCGATCTGAGGAATATTGACGGAAACAAGTGGCATCGTTGACTCTCGAACCTTGATTTTGACATAAACCCTTATAGGTACGCCGAAGAATATTTACTAGAACAGTTTCCCATGAGGAAACCTTCACTCAATCGGGCAAATATCACTCAAGTCGACTTCAAAAATCACCGGATAATGATCGCTGGGATAGATGTCACCCTCGACCGTTTGATCTACATGAATAATCATGGCCTTAAGTTCGCGAGACACAAATAGGTGATCAATAAGTTCGCCATCATCCCCTCCATTGAAATTATGAAAGGTGCCAATACGGCTGCCTTTTGGACAAAACCATGCCGCTTCACACGGAGCTAATGCAGACAACTCACTAGAATCTGGCTCGGCGTTAAAGTCTCCTACCAATACCCAAGGCGTGCTTGGGAGCATTGATAGTAGTAGCACAGCGCTCTCGCGCCGAGCATTGGCGCTTTCATGATCCCAATGGGTGTTATAAAACCGAAAACCGTCCGCGAACTCAACCCACGAACAAGTCCGTGTAATTCGATTCCCCCATGACATCGAATTCGGAATATCCGGCGTATCGGACAGCCAGAAAGTCCCCATATCGAATAGGTGAAAAATGTCGGCACGCCAAAGGATGGAACACTGCTCTCCTAGAGTGTCACCATCTTCTCTGCCAACCGAATAGAACGCGTATTCTGGCAACTCGGACTTCAGGTATTCGAGTTGAAATTCATAAACTTCCTGAAGGCCAATGATGTCTGCATTCGACTCGCGAATAACCTTTGCCGTCAAATGACGCCGATGCTCCCACGAATTCATCCCGTCGTCGGCCAATCCATTGCGGATATTGAATGTCATCACTTGAAGCTGCACGATGGATTATTGTGCACTCAAAAAATAAGCCGCCGCGCATAGTGCACGACGGCTTCTCTTTTATTTGGGTTATCTTTTTGGGGAGTAACTTTTTACTTAGCAGATCTTCTCTTTCGAATCAAGGCAAGAATACCAAGTCCAATTGCACAAATTGACGCTGGTTCTGGAACAGCTTCAAAGTTATACGTTTTATTACTTCCTCCAAATCCAAGTTTGAAATTATCAACGGCTCCTTGAAAAACAGTGTTGCTAGAACCCATCCCAGCATTCATGCTAAGAACTTGATACCCCTTACCGTTAAGGGTTGACATCCAATCTGCAAGAGTTCGTTCCGATCCAGATGGGTCATAAGTGGCACCGAGTGATGAAGATCCTCTAAACCACATGCTCCCAGCGTTGGCCATAAAGTCTTCTGTGTTCCATTGTCCAAATGCAAACGTTCCGAAGTGTCCTGGATTCCAAGTGGTGTCAAATACTAGTTGACCGTATTTGCCTCCGCCGTCAGTCGCACTGAACAGTTCGAGTCGAACTATCGCAGCTAGGTTCGAAACTGACGAGGATTGCGTGTATAGATCAACGCCAAATGCAGATAGAGAATCGAAGGAGCCAAGGCTACCATTTGAGTCGCCAGCAGCTGTAAATGCCGTGCTCAACGCAATTTCGGATTTCCCGTTAGTAGTTCCATCTGTACTAATCCAAGCTGAACCATTGCCACTTCGAGCGAGATTGGTATTAATGCCAATCGTTCCGTTGTTCTTGGTTTCCCGGTAAGTTGCCGCCTCTCCAGAAGGGCCAGCGAAGTTGGAAAGCATTTGGTTTGCAGCAGTTCCTCCAGCGTTGGTGAAATTGTCACCTGGATTCGCGTTATTGCTGTAAATGATCTGAGCCTGGGCAGATACAGTTCCCAGCACCAAGCCTGAAACTAAAGTAATTTTAATAGATTTGTTCATGAGTTTCCTCGTTACAAATGCATTATGCTCAGCAATATAGACAGGTAAGTAAATCACCTGTAATTCTTATGTGATCTTTATAAAAACCAAGAACAATTACTGGGTAAGACATACAACATGTCAGTTAAAATATGTACACTAATAGCCTTACACATAATATTGATATTCAGCAAATGCTTATCTGTTGGCTGAGAATAGCAACTGTGCATATTATTGTCACATGAATTCGACACAATTCTGAGCCCTCTCGACGAGGGCTCAAGATTAAGCGTGAATCGTATTTGCTAACAATTCGTTTGCCAGTTCTTCAAGCACAACCCCAACGTACCAAACATCGTGATCATTCTCGGGCGACTCATGCCAGTCGTACAAATAGCCGTTGACGAGGTCTGCTCGCGGCAAACGATCAATCAGCTTGTACCTTGGCATATAGGTTTCCCTAAGGACTGGATAAAAGTCGCTTGGGAGTGGCGGCTGCATGAGCCGATAGTCATCCGTGACGTCCACGATGACTACTCGGGCGAGGTTATGTTCCCATAAATTTCCGCACAATTCTGCCATCGTGAATCCAGACGATGGACAGATGAGAAAAGGAGCGACTATAAATGAGCTGGTTTAGGTTCCGTAATCAAAAAGTTTTCTTTCTGACCACCCTTTGGACCAAGCGACTGTCGTATCTCGCTATTCTTGATTTTCGTTTGATTCGTAGCGGCGGCCTTCTTACCCCACGGTAAAAGCAAAGCGACTCGTCGATTTCCGGGTGCAAGAGGCTTCTTTGGAAACTTCAATTTTGTATCTGCATAGCCCCGAACTTCCTTAAAGCGATTGTTTGGTACACCAGAGATGCATAGTTCTCGTCGGAAAGCCATTGCCCGATCGCTACTCAATTCCCAGTTCGTATATTCGCCACCTGCGTATGGTTGCACGTCGGTGTGTCCTTCAAGAACTAAGTATCTGCCGGTGTCTTTCACGATCGGAACAACTTGCTTAATAACTTGTTTCCCGAGCGGACTAATTGTTGCGCTTCCAGATTCAAAGAATACGCTCGTTACGTCCTCTAAGAACTCGATAAGGATCCCTTCAGCAGTCTCCGTAACGACAACGTGATCCTTATCAGCCATCTTGTACATCTTTTCGTCAACTTCGTGCTTAACATACGCACCATCGGTATCTGCATCCTTATCAGATCCTTTATAGTCTCCCATTCCGCTACCTTTTTGGCGAGCAGATTGAGGTATTGATCGGGATTCACCCTTGGTGGGAACAACTACTTGGGAGTGAGGCGGATTCTT
>JAYUOQ010000341.1:0-3420 GCA_043760685.1 Armatimonadota bacterium
AATCCGTTTGTGAAGATGCCAGTGACAACGCCATCTTGTGAAATCGAATAGGTTTGAAGGGCTCCGGGAGCAAATCCGTTCTGATCAATCGCATTGACTTGAGATGTTCCGGTTAGCTGAGAGATTGAATCAAAGTTCATTCCAACCGTAAATGGTGCGTAAGAAGTACCAGAAGCGGGTGCGACCGTGATCATATTGTCAACTCCGGCTGCTAATGCCGTAACTCGCTTTCCGTTACTGTCAAAGTACATCCTTTCGTTTCCAGCTGTAGCATTTGAACCCATGAGAGTTCCAGTTCCAACTGGACCTTCCCAAACTTCCCAATCAAAGCTTGAAGCACCTCCTGCGGGTGGTGTTCCAAGAGGTGGATTCTGGCGGTTTGATACGACTAAGTTGAGGTCATGGGCGCCACCAAGAGCATCGTAGACACGAATCGACGAAGTGACGGAGTCAGTTGGAAGCGCTGCAGCATTAAGGTTTCCTGCCCATGAAGTTTTGCTGGTGACCTGGACTGAGTTCAAAGACGTGGGAATGGTGACGTAATCTGCTGATCCAAGTGCCTTCGTAGAATCGATAACTCCAGTAGAATCTGCTTTCCATCCCAGAACTCGTTCGCCGGTTGCAGCTTGTACAAAGTTCCCTGCTGCGTCTACTTGGAACGAGCCATCTCGAGTGTAGGCCATTCTTTGAGAATTTGAAGTCACGAAGTACCCATGACCTTGGATAGCCAAATCAGTTTGTCGATTTGTTTGGTTCAAAGCACCCTGGTTGTTGTTGACGTCGGTTGCAGAAACAGAAACACCCAAACCAAATTGAATTGGATTAACGCCTCCTCGACCTCCAGTTGCGCCAGATGCGCTTCGGGTGGTCTGTGACATCATTTCTGCGAAACTGACTCGTGAGCCTTTGAATGCGGTTGTGTTGACGTTGGCAAGATTGTCGCCAATGACGTTCATCCGTGATTGTTGCGCTTTGATTGACGCAACGCCTGATAACATAGCTTGTAGCATTTTAATTAATCCCTTAGTATCTTTGTCTGTGTGAATCGAAGCAAATTTTCTACTTGCTTCTCAGGCTTCCCGAGAGATTAATCTTGAGTCCAGCCTTATCCACTAATGTGATTGGTCAGATATTGATATTCTGTAGGGTTAAACCACCACGGCACTATCAATATTAGTGAAAACGTTGTCTTTGAGACTTGCCTTGTCAACAGCGGTAATAACCGTTCGGTTTTTTACGCTTACAACAAGAGCGGCATCATCAACGAGAACCAACGATTCTTTAGCACCTTTTGAGGCTGCCATATCAACTCCTTTCATCACTCTTGCCCACGCTGAGGCATCAAGTTCAATATTTCTACTCTGGAGGCGGGTCTGAGCATGGCTACTTATTTTTAGCCGATCTTGTAGTATCGACTTGAACTCGTCTAAGTTAGCCGGCTGACTCTTTGTTGGAGCAGTTGGCTGACTGTTGAGGAGGTCGGATATTTTGGAGTTTTGAATCTGATCCATGGCGTTTAGCTTATGGTCGTTACGCTTCCGACAGGAAGCTGAAGCTTCACTCCTGCCGAGTTAAGAACATCTACAATGATGACACCATTAACCACCGCGATACCGGTTGCCTGCCCAGAAATCGTGGTCGAACCATTGAGTCCAGAAACATTCTTTCCGATGAGGTAGGCGTAGTCGGCGGGAATCGATGACGATCCTGTGTTACCAGAACTCAGAATTTGTTGAATACTATTTATACCAACAGCAGTTGCATTCCCTTTGTCATCGATGACATTTAGCTTAAGGGCTCCATCACCACCGATCATCACTCCAGCAACGACGCCGTTGATAATTTGGTTGTCTTTCGATGTCGCGTTAGGATTAACCACCGCGACTTCTTTACCTATTAGTGATTGCGCCTTATTAAAGTCTCCTTGGGATTGAAGATTTTGCATTCCTTCAACTTGTCCAAGTTGTGAAATTTGCGCATATAGGTCACTATCTTTCATAGGTTCAAGTGGATTTTGGCTCGCCATTTGCACAGTAAGCAAGTGTAGAAAGGTACTCATATCTAAGCCAGGTAACTTTTTAGGCGCTGGAGGAACATAGTATGAATTTGGGTTTACAGATGAAACGAGATTGCTCATTTTTCAGATCTCCATGTCGAGTAACGTCGTGACTGCTCGCCTTGCTCGAGGTTGATCCACTTGGTCATTTGATTCAAGGGCTCGTTTTTCGACTGACTGTGCAGTTTGTCTTGGGTGATGATTTTGACTTTGGTTTTGCGATTGAGCCTGGTTAAATTGCTGTCCCATACTCATAGAATCAGCACTCGCTCCTCGAACTTCAATCCTGACCTGTCCAACATTTCTATCAGCCAGGGCGCCAGCTAAGTCGTTGCGAGATTCGTGAAGGGCTTGTCTTAAGGGTTCGTTCGATGCATTCAGCGTCGCGGTTACACCTGCCATGTCCTTTCGTATGTTCACGATGACCGAACCAAGCTCCGGAGGATTCATTTCGACGCGAACTTCGTTGCGAACACTTTTAATTGCTAGCTCATCAATTTTTTTGGAAATAGTGTCGACCATGACTTGTCTTTCTTGGCTTGTCATTTTCCCAGTAATGGTTAAAGGCTGATCTTGAGTCGGTCTACTTGTAACACCCTTTTGCTGAATGTCAGAATTAGAAAGTTGAGAACCATCGGTTCCTTTTTCTCTCTCTTTTGAATCCTTTGTTTGGCTATCAAGCATCGCAGCTGTATCCTCGTCGGTTAGTGCTACCACGGCGACTCCAGCCACAGCTTTCTCAACACCCTTAGACTTATCAAGTTTTGAGTTATCAGTTATTGTTCCTGATTGAGGTTGTGGTCCAGATAGGTTAGCAGCTGACCTTGGAGTAACTGCTTCTGTTATCGGAACGATTATTTTGGATTGCACAGACGATATGTTGAGGCTTTCCTTTTCGGGTGCCGGTATAGATAGAGGGACCATGGATCTTGGTTCCACCGTTTGAGCCGAAGTCGGATTGACCGATGTTGGATTGACCGACACTTTTGCTTCTCCGGTTGAACTTGACGCTATCGCTTCTTCAAAAGTTGAACTGATCAGTGCAGAAAGCGTCTGGTTACTTTTCGGGTCGAGAACGAATTCTTGAGTTGGCTCTGTATCTTGAGGAAATGATTCCAATGCCAGTCCAGATTCTAGGTTTCGAGGCAAATTGATACTTGAACTTGACGGTTTGGTTCGAGCCTCAATTGTCGGAAGTTCTGCTATCGGCTGCACTTGAGTGGCCGACATGGATTGTTTTGACTCTTGAATTGGAGCAATTCCAACAAGCAAAAGTTGAGCAAGGATGGACGGATCAATCTGAATTGGTGTGCCAATAGTATCAACTGGTGTTTTCGTTCCAGTTTCATCTTTCTCGGAGTCCA
>JAYUOQ010000342.1:0-3419 GCA_043760685.1 Armatimonadota bacterium
GAATGGAAAGTGAGCCACAAACTTTCGGTCACTCATCTCGGATCAATATTGGGTTACGTCATCCTCGTGCTGGAGATGGAGCTCACTTTGCGGGTGCGATCGATGACGCGAGAATCTATCCACAGGCTTTGACTATCGAGCAAATCAAAGAACTGCAACCAAACAAGCCATCATTGATCAAACCATGGGCTTGGTGGAGCTTCAATGACAAACTTGGAAAGGATCAAACTGGACGCTTCCGATTCCCAATGCTCAAAAACCAGGCTAAGATTGCCAACGGAACCCTCATTCTTGACGGAGTCAGTGGTGAATTCGACACCTCCACCGGAGTTATTGCCCCCATGAAAATTGAAACACCCACTCGTCCCAAACTTGTTCCGGCAAATTGGCTCACGTTTCATTTGGCTCATCCGGGACCCGATCCTGCCATGCCGGGTGACCCTAATTGCGCGTTTTATTGGAAGGGGCGCTACCATCTTCATTACATCTATAACAATGCCGATGGGTTTGTGTTTGCCCACGTTTCGAGTACCGATATGGTGCACTGGAAATGGCATCCTACTACTTTGACCCCAACCAAAACCGGTCACGGAATGTTTAGCGGAACCGGGTTCCTCACCAAGGAAGGACGCCCCGCGATCATCTATCACGGACAAGGTTCGGGGCGCAATCAGATTTCGGTTGCCCTTGACGACAACCTCGAAAAGTGGTCGAAGCCGGAGCCACTTGTGCCAAAGATCCTTGCTGGACAGGACGAATCGAAGATTGCGAATTGGGACCCGGATGCGTGGATGGATAGCGGATCATATTTCGCTCTATCGGGAGGAACTCCTGGAAGTGGGAAACCGCCCACGCTTTTCAAGTCAACCAACCTGAAACAATGGGACTATCTCGGACTCTTCATGACCAAAGAGATGCCCGACGTAAGGAATGACGAAGACGTTTCCTGCCCCAATTTCTTTCCCATTGGCAACAAGCACATGCTTCTTTGCATCAGCCACAATCTCGGGTGTCGGTACTACCTGGGTGAGTGGAAAAATGAGCGATTTACTCCCGACTTTCACGCCCGAATGAATTGGCACGGGTGGGACTTCTTCGCCCCTGAGAGCGTGTTGACCCCCGACGGGCGTCGAGTCATGTGGGCATGGTGCAACCTGGGTTCACCTCAAACCGGAATCCAGTCTTTGCCACGTGAACTCAGCTTGCCTGCGGATGGTGTTTTGCGGATCAAGCCGTTGCGGGAACTCGAGCGACTGCGGTCAGATGAAGTGAGCGAAAATTCTGTCAAAGTCATGGATCGGGTTCCGTTTTCGGTGAAAGGCGCACGAGGCGATGCTGTTGAGTTGCTTGTCGAATTTGGGCCAACAAAGGCGAAGGAGTTCGGCGTAGAAGTCCATTGCGACCCCGACGGCAAGAATGGCTTCCCAATCACATATTCTGCGACTCAAAGGGTCTTGAAACTTGGCCCCATGTTGGTTCCTTTGGAGCTTAAACCGAATGAGCGGCTCTCGCTTCGCGTATTCATCGACAAGACCATGATTGAAGTTTTTTCAAATGACCGGCAGGCGGCGGTTGCTCATCACGAATATCTGCCTGGCAACCTAGGGGTCCAATTGGTGAGCAATGGTAGCGACACAATTATTGGAAGTTTGAAGTCATGGAGGATGAAGTCAATCTACGGAAAGTGAATTGAATATTGCGGTCAAGGCGGTCGCGAACTTCACTCTTTCCTAAACATTTTGCATTTTTCTGTCCCCTCCATTCCTAACCCTTCCTCCCCGAGAGGGAAGGGAACTGGTAAAATAGATTCAACAATGAACGAGCCTGAGACTCCCCTTCAAGACCCAAATATGCCGGGCGAAAGCCAACTTGAAGAAGCCATGCCCTCTGCAGAGAGTGAAGTATCTGCTGAGCAAGTGACCGAGGATTTTAATATCCTTGATGACCAACTTTCCAAGTTAACCGAGGAGAAAGCCCAAGTTCATGACCAGCTATTGCGAACAATGGCAGACTTCCAGAACTTTCGAAAGCGCACTCAGCAAGAGCAGGGAATGATTCGGCAATATGCAACCGAGTCGCTGATCATGACGCTACTTCCGGTCATGGATAATTTCGAGCGAACCGTGGCCGCTGCCGAGAAAGGCGCACCGGTTGAATCGTTGATAACGGGAGTTAAGGCAACCGAAAAGCAATTTCGATTCATTATCGAAGCCCAGGGCGTGACGAAGATCCAGTGCGTAGGCCAGCCATACGACTCTGATTTGCACGAGGCGATTGGTACGGTCGATTCTCCCGACCATCCTTCTGAGACGGTGGTTGAAGAAGTTGAGCCAGGTTACAAGATGGGTGACAAAGTCATTCGCCATTCGAAAGTCCGAGTCGCAAAATAACATGAGCCGCAAACATTTTGGTACGGACGGCATTCGCGGAGTTGCTAACAAAGTATTGACTCCGGAATTGGCGATGTCTCTTGGTCGAGCCGCGGGAATGTGGCTTAGGGAGTCTGGCGGGGTCCCACGAATCGTTGTTGGACGAGACACTCGTAAGAGTGGCCCGATGTTAGGCATGGCACTTTCGGCGGGATTTAACTCGGCAGGAGTTGATGTGGTTAGCCTTGGTGTAGCTCCGACTCCAACGGTTTCATACGTTGCTCGAAATGGTGAGTTTGGGTTAGGTGTGATCATTTCTGCTTCGCACAATCCTTTTCCGGACAATGGCATCAAACTAGTTGGTCACAACGGTCATAAGCTTCCGGACGAAGTGGAGCAAATGATCGAACAGTACATGGAGCAGGATTTTGATCGTCCTGTTGGTGGTAGCGTTGGTTCGCTTACTCAGGATTCAACTCTTTTTGAACCTTATCTGGCCTATTTGGAGACGATTATTCCGGGTGGATTAGCGGGAATGACAGTAGCAGTGGACGGAGCGAATGGTGCGGCTGCAGCCCTTGGGCCTGAGATTTTGCGGCGACTTGGAGCAGAAATATTTGTGGTTGGGGATACACCCGACGGTGTGAATATCAATGAATTTGGCGGGGCAACCAAACCCGAAACGATTCAGGCATTGACTCAATCAACCGGAGCCGCGATTGGGGTCGCATTTGACGGCGATGCGGACCGAGCAGTCTTTTCGGACAATAAAGGTCGCCTAATCAACGGCGACCGCACGATTGGAATGTGGGCAGCGCACGAGCTGGCCATGGGGCGGTTGAACCCGAAATCAGTGGTCGGAACCGTGATGAGCAACGGTGGATTCGAACACTTTGTGGCGTCGCGCGGGATTAATTTGGTCCGCACTCCGGTTGGAGACAAGTATGTTTCTCAGAAAATCAGTGAGCTTGGTGCTCAGATTGGCGGCGAACAAAGTGGGCACATCATTTTTCCCAAGCATGGTCCGACCGGCGACGGTTTGGTTACGAT
>JAYUOQ010000343.1:0-3412 GCA_043760685.1 Armatimonadota bacterium
ACCAGCCGACTCCATTCGCAAGGAGACGGTTGTTCGACCTTGATTGCTTTTCCAAACCGGGGCGTTTTCAATCGTCCCTGTTTCCGGGTTCCAAAGCTCAGGTTGTCGGTCACCAATTCGGAAAGATACGTCAAGATCAATCGGTCGATAAGCCGGATTTGCGACAAAGTAGATGTCTGTGCCCTTGTCAACTCTATGAATCCAGTTCACTGGTCTTGTGGCGGTGAGGTCGGGACCAATCTTTTTTTCTGCGAGGACTTGCTTGATGGTCATGCCACTATATGCGTGCCGAGCGGAACCCATATTCCAAACTCTAGCAGCCGTTCGTTGTACTTCTTGGTCGCCATTTGGATATTCAGAAAGACTAGGGGATTTCTCTGGAGCGGGCCCGACGACCGTTGCACCATCATTCACCAACTGAGCGATTTTCCGAACCGTCTTGGTTGTCATGAACTTGCTTTGTGGCAACATCAACACTCGGTATCGCATTCCCGTAGGAAGAACAATTTGTCCGTTTTCAACCTTCATTTGGTGCAAAACGGTGGCGTCGCAACCGTCGTAATCATAACCTTCCGGTATTTCTTTCCCTTTCATCATTGGCAGGTCATTCGGGCCTTCTTCGCCCGTAAACGCAACGACATCCGCAACAAATCGCCCCGACTGCAGTAAGAATTGACTTCGAGTGATGTACTTCATCCATGCTTGCCCCTGATCCCACCACGTAATGGTTCGATCAAGGTTCATGCCCCACGGTCCCATCGTCATTCCGGGTTCGAGGTTTAGCCACGGCTGATGAGCGTATCGGTGAAAAATGTACCGGTTTACTCCGAGAGTAAAGATTCTATCGCCTAAAGCCTTTGCTGAATACGGATCAACCAACCACCGACCCTGATTCTCATCCGCAGTGAATGCCTCCGCTCCAATAACTGGCTTTCCGTTGGTATGAGCCGCAGACGCTGCCAATTTCGTTGATTCCTGAGCCATGCCGTTTGGAACCCAAAACTCGCCCATCGGTATGTCTCCAAGCCCTGAGACCTGCAAATTGTCGAATGAACCATTGCCGTATCCTTCGACCGAAAACTTGAGACCATTCTTGTGGCAAAGCTCCTTGAAATAGGCAAAATAGTTATCGGCAAATAGATCGCAAATCGTTCTTCTCCAGTCCCAAAGGAAGCGCTCGGTTACCTCGCCACTTTGCACGATTCGACCCGTAATCGCGGGAAGAAATGGCATTGGATCATATCCACGCCGCTTCAAGAATTCTTCCCGAAGTTTAGGCGTCCAGTTTTGACTGCCAACTTCGTAACTATCAATCAGAGCGTTGTTCAAACCGTATTTTTCAATTTTCCCGTTGTCCTTGAGAACAGAAGCCATCATCCCGTCCCAAAAATGGTCCATTGCCGTACGACTCATCTTGTCGACTTCGGGTCCTCTTCCGGCATCGGGCGAAGGAGAGTTCTCGGCACCAGTGGGTGTATGCCCCATGCGAATGATTGTCCATTCTCCCTCTGGCGCATTCCAAGAGACTTTGCCGTTGGCATCCACTTGCAAGGTAATGACATCTTCCTTTGCGGTCACCGCATTGCTTGGAATGTTTAGGAACTGAGGCGCAACCTTATCGCCTCGATCAAACCCTGCCTTGGTTCGAATGTCTGGATTCCGATAAGCACCATTCGCTGGTTTGCGAACCGCGTAGACCGCAATGTCTTTGTAATAGTTCAGCTTAGATTGAGGTTTCGGCAAAGCCCCTTCAAATCGCTTTGGACCCTTAACTGATGTTTCCGACCACGTCAAGAATTGCATCGCGTATTCCGGCTTTACCCATGGACCGCCGCTACTTGACCAGCCTCCGCAGTTGTGTACACAGATTTCAATATTGAGTCGCTTCGCTTCCTTAAACGCCCAAGCCATGGCTTCTTGCCACTGGGGCGTCATCATTGGAGTCTTTCCGATCGGAATTCCGACCTCAACATTGAATATTTGGGCACCACCAATGCCAATTTTCTTCATCGCCTCAAGGTCAGCCGTAATTCCAGCTTTGCTAATGTTTCCATTGATCCAGTGCCACCAGGTGTGCGGCTTAGCTGAATTCGGTGGATTGACAAAGCCCGCATCAAGCGAAGACTGGGCAAACAAGAATGACGTAAAAGCGACCAGAGATAGACTAGCAATAGAACGGCGGTTAACCAACATACGACACCTGCGCCAGGTTACCTACTCAAAGGTTCAGATACTTAAGTGCTTTAACCAAAATTTGGTGATCGTCTTCCAATCCAACGGTTACTCGAATATAGCGATCCAACGGAGCCTGACCGGGCTTCCTGATAAAGACCCCCTCTGGGCGTAAACCGGCAACGATTGCTTCGGCTCGTTCCTTGCTGCCAGCATCACCTAAAACGAAGTTCGTACTACTCGTCAAAGGAAACAATCCAAGGTTCTCCAAGAGAATTGAAAGATCAAACTTCGCCATTCGGTTCATTTCTTTGACTTTTGCCAAATGGCTTCGGTCTCGAAGCGATGCCAATGCCCCGGCTTGAGCAATAGAGTTGACCTCAAAGTGTGGCCGAATTCGATTGAGCGGTTGAAGAGTATCTGGATTGCCAAACGCAAAGGCGACACGGGCTCCCGCCATTCCATGAGCCTTTGAGAAAGTCCTTAGCCGGATCAGTCGAAGATCGGAAACATCGTACGAATCCACGAAGTCAATGTAGGCTTCGTCCAGAATGATCAGAACATGATCGGGAAGACTGTCGATGAAACCTTGAATTGCTTCGCCGGAGTGAAACGTGCCCGATGGGTTGTCTGGGTTTGCGACGTAAACAGCCTTGGCGTCATACAGTTTGACCGCTTCGGCTAGACCCGAAAGGTCAACTTGCAATTCTCGGTAAGGCACCTGCACAAGCTCCGCCCCGACTGCATCAATGAAGTAATTGAATGTGGGATAGCTCCCTAGGGTGGTGACGACTTTGTCGTTTGGTTCCAAATAGGCCGAAGAAAGATGGCTAAACAGTCCATCGATTCCTGGACCAACGACGAAGTGATCAAGGGATAGATTGAATTGGAGAGCTAACTCGGTTTTGAGTTCGTATGACAACGGATCGCCGTACCATTGAGGTTGCTTTGCCGCCTCAATCATTGCCTGAACTGCAAGCGGGGAAGGACCAAAAACGCTCTCGTTTGCGCCCAAACGTGCCAAGAACTTCCGACCTAATTGACGCTCAAACTCTTCCGGCGCAGTAAACGGAATCGCGTCGGGAAGCTGGGCAACAATGCGTGTCGGCTCTGGTCGAGGCACGACTATAGTTTACGCCTTAACTGCCGAACGCTTCCTTATCGCCTTCTCGAATCTTCTCTGATGCTTGATCGGCTGTGCTCTTCGACTTGTCAATCTCTCGTCGGTAGACGCCCTTCT
>JAYUOQ010000344.1:0-8923 GCA_043760685.1 Armatimonadota bacterium
AGGATCGGGGCGAATGCCAGCCAGCCCCTGATAAAGCCAGTTGTCCGCCGAGGCAAAGCAGGCATGGATTTGGGACCAGTAGCCATTCCACTGTTCCCAAAGAGTCGTCGCCCCTTGTTCGACCATATAGCCCCAGCCCGGATAATCTCTCTTTTGATACATGGCCAAAATGAGGTCGTCGCGACCTTCCTGCTGAAGGAAATCCATGAGCAAGGTTGTTCCGATGAGTCCAGTATCGAGGTGTCCTTTGCTCTTCACTTGAATGCATTGGACCAATTTCTCCATAACTGCGGCACGTTCAGAGTCCGGTGTGACCCGGGTCATCAACGGCAGAACGTAGTAGGCTTGCTCATCAATCACGTAACGTTTGTTCACGGAATCAAAGAATGCCGCATGAACCGCCGGGCGGATCTTGGCGATTCTGTCTTCACAGTGAATGACTTCATCCTTGCGACCAAGGGCTTTCGCCATATTGGCGACCAATTGCCAAAGGTAAACCCGGTAGCAATTGTTGACCACCTCGGTAGCTGCTTTCGATGGCCAATTGTTGCTGTCCATTCCTCGGTACGGCGGCACCCAATCGCCGAGGAAATCAAAACCTTCTCCCCAAGCTCGAAGGACTTCATCTTTAGAACGCGAGTCGAGATATTCAACGTATCGTCGAGCGGTCGAATAGTTTTCCTCAAGAGTGCGTTTGCTACCGAAGTGTAGATAGTGTTGCCATGGCAGAGCTGCCGTAAGCCCCGGCCAAGGCGGCCCGCCTCCTCCGCCACCCCAAGGAGCGACGTTTGGCAATGAGCCATCGGTTGGATTCTGAGCCTGACGCCAGTCTTGCACCCACTTCTCATAGAATCCAGCCGAGTTAAAGTTCATCATCATGCCTACAAGGGAAGTCTGTCCGTCTCCGCCATAGCCCATGCGCTCACGGGTTGGGCAGTCAACCATGTAGCCGCCAAGATTTAAACACCGCAAGGTCCACTGATTGATCTTATGGATACGATTGATGAGTTCATCCGAACATGAGAATTGGCCCGCTGAACCAAGGTCGCTCTCGATAAGATACGCAACTGCATCCTCTTTCTTCGGGGCTTGCGATAAGCCTTCGACAACCACATGTCGGAAGCCCGCATAGTTGAATTTGTTCTGAAAAACCTCCCCGGATTTGCCTCCAGAGATGAACTCACTCGTTTGTTTGTAGGTCTGGAAAGAATCCTTTCCGCCTGCAGTGTTTGGAAACGAGACCGCGCTCCCCTGGCTAATGCTAATGTTGCCTATCGGTGAGGGTTGCATCTCGTTGCGAAATGCTCGGTCGGCAAAATGGAGGGTGACCTTGTGTCCCGCCGAAAGCTTCGGCATGTTCATACTCAACCAACCGGTTAAATTCGTTCCAAAGTCGATTTCATACCTGCCTTCTCCAAGAGGATTAACCGAAACGGCAGAAATCGCCTTTCCAATTGTATTGGTCGGGCATGGCTGATTCATTGTCTTCGCCGTCGGTCCCACGATCTCAACACATGGCTTCCATCCTTCGAGCGAGATCCCAGGGATATTCCAATTGGAAAGATGCATTCGAGCATCAACCCGTTCACCGCCAAAGTCGTTCCAGGTGCGACCGCCGATTCGTTGGAGGCTACTCGGGCGACACAACCAGGAACTGTCCGTCCCAATAGTCAACGGTTTACGCGCTACGATCGCATCAAGCTGAGCACGCAGTGCCGTCGAATCCGACCAACCGTTACCTTGCCAGATTCCAATACAATTTTTTCCGACTTTCAAGAACCGGGCAACATCATAAGCAACCGAAAAGTTTTGGACTTTGAGATCAGAAACTGAGGGAGTGAGGACATCGGTACCCATCTTCATTCCATTCACGTAGAGCTCAAAATAGCCGGGAGAATTGACGGTAACGATTGCAGATTTTGGAGTCGCAACTAAGTTGAATTCTTTCCGAAACCAGGGCGATACATTTGCCGTTTCTCGAGTTGAAAACGGAAGATCCTGTCCTTCCTGAAGGATGACACTCTTCTTCTTTCCCTTCGACTCATAGGTCATTCGCAATTGTTTCAGTTTCCCGTAGGCGGGATCGCCGAGGATATCTCGTGAGACCTTTAACCGGTCGCTGCTTGTCTGAGTAAGTTGATTGAGCTTATCTGTTACATCTGCCGAAATCTTGCCGTCCAGGGTTTCAAATGTTGCACTTAGAACCTTCCAATCCGCAGCCGAACCATGGCTAATCCACTTCGCGGACCAATCCCCTGGTTTCAACATTCCCATCGTCCATGTCGCATGTTTGCTCCACTCAGAAGCTTTCTTCGTGTTGTCCCACACCCGAACCTTCCACCAATAACGTTTCCCCGACGTCAGCGGTTTTCCGGCGTATTCGACATCGATGCTTTTGCTCGTCGCGACCTTCCCGCTGTCCCAGACATCGCCATTATCGAGGCTCAGCAACGCGGGAGATGATGCCACCAGCACTCGATAGGCAGTCTGGCGCAAGCCGCGCGGAGCCAGTGCTAAACCGCTCTCCATAGCCCAACTTAGGCGAGGACGCATAACATCAATTCCAAGCGGAGCGCTCTGGAATTCACATCGAAGATTTGTCGTTTTGGTAGCAAGCAAAGTTGACGTCACCATCATCGACATCGCTAAGAAAAAGGATTTGAGGAGGAGGTGTCGGTTGATAGTCTTATTTTCCCCTGTTTCCGATCTGAATGACTGGTTTGTCTATCGGATAGAGAATCTTTCACAACTATTGATGCATCAAGTAACCCTGCGCCAGCAATTCACCCAACTGAACAATGCCTGCCGTGGTGATTACCAACTGCTCTGGTTGAGGCGGAAGATTGAACGCCTTAATATGAATGAAAAGAGGATCATTTGCCGCGAGGGCGGCAATGTTCGCCGTCACATCGATTCGGTTCAACCCGTCCTCACTGGTCGGTGGCTGTTGACTGGCAAACCACTTCAATCCAGGAAGACCCAAATCCTGTCGACTCTTTGCAACCGTGGATTGAAGCCACTTGGCGGCGTTCTGGCGGTAAGGTCCATAGGTCATGTCGTTTTCGCCAACATGGTAAAAGATGCCCGCCAGCTCAACCTGGTGCCCCTTAGCCTGAAGCTCTTTGACAGATTGTTGAATGAAGGCAATGAACTTTGCGTAGAGGTTTCGGTCTTTCGCTTGAGTTCCTTCCGGAGTCCAATCGTTCATCTGCGATCCACTGTCCGTGAACTTCGCGATAGCGATATTGGCGTCAATCTTGGCTTGCAAGGTTCGTCCAAAGCTCAACTCGGGACCAAAAGTGTCATAGAAACCAGCTGGACCCAACGGCTCCCAACCTTTTGAAGTTTTGAATCCATTTCCAAGGTTGTACTTGAAGGCAATCCGACTGTTGTCTTTTGCCAATAACTCTTGACCGGGCAACTTCTTGAGGTCTTGGACAAAAGAGCGTTCACCCTCCATGTTTCGATGTCCCGCCAGAACAAACAATTTAACCGGACTCAACTTTTTATACGGCCACGACCTCAAAGGACGATCGATGGTGGTCTTCTTCCCAATTGTTCGCAGGTAGGCATCGGCATAATTCACCCCATGCTCTAACTGCCCCAGAGTTCCGTAGTGGTAGTGCAGCCCGGCACCACCGCCAATCTCGACTCCGTCATGAGACGTCGGGATGTACTCCGCCAATGGATCGGCATTAGTGACCGCTTTCTGCCCGGCACGGATGGCATACATATTGTCACGGTTGTCCATTCCCCATACGGTCTTCGTGCAAAGCTCCCCGATGTAGAATTTCAGCTTAGGTGTGTTCAGGTCACGCCGCCAAGTGGCAAGAAAGTTCTTCAGGTTATTGCCGTAGTTCGGCTTGAAGACCTTGTCAAACATATCGTTCTCGCCCTGATGCCACATGAAACCCTCAATTCGATAAGCAATCTTCTTCCGGTCCAAGTCGGCAAGCGACTCTCGAATCAACTGGAGAGCGATTGGATACAGCTTGAACCCACTGGGATTATCTGGGTTCCAGTCTCCGCCCAAGGTCGTTCCCCCCGCGGCACACTTGATGATTGCAATCGGGGCCTTTGTTTGCTGTGAGACTCGCCGAGCAAAACTGAGTTCGGGTCCAACGACATTGTCAACTGGCTGCAGTGCCTGCCAGCCATTGGAAGTAATCTTGTCTTCTCGCCCAATATTGTAGGAGAACAGAACATTTGCCTGGGGAGTTTCTAAACCAGCAAATGGCGGAAATCGTTTGATATCCTTCACCTTCGAATCGGAACCGACCATGTTCGACTGCCCGGCGAAGATAAAGACCCTCATGGTCTTCGTGTCGTCGATCAGTTTTGTCGGTTCCGCACAGTGAACAATCGCTGAGACAAGTGAAAGGGAAAATATGAGAAGAAGCCTATGTTTCATGTTTCTTTGGTTCCTTGGATAGTGTCTTCGCTACCTATTTCTTTTCCTTAGCTCGACTAGCGCCTCGGCCATTGCCTTTCCAATCGGTCCCAAAATCTTCGCGGCACCAAGATAGTGATACTCTCGATTTGAAGCGCCCGATAACCATGCTAGCTCTTCGGCAGTAAATAGTTCCGCTCGATATTTCTCTACCGCTGCTGATCTTTCCTCTGGCGTTAAGCTCGCATCTTTCTGAAGATCATCGCGCTTGCGATCAACTTTGAATGACCTGGTCACCAACTCCTCCAATCGTGAATCCCAGAACTTCTCCGTCAGAACGTTAACGACATTGCCTTGGAATTCGGGCAGGTTTGCCGGGGCCGCCATTGCCTCTCTGAAGTAAGTCATGCTGTTGGGTTTTGCCTGCATTCCGCTGACTCCCATAACTCCAATTACAAACGGTAATTTTGGTGCCGAAAGATCCTTGCGTACATCACGAATGAATTGGGCAAGGAGGGTGGCATAGCTGTCGTACCCGCCCGGCTTTTGACGATCGGGATAGACATCACCGTCTACCAAATCGTTCCACCCTTGAAGCCAAGCAAATCCTGCCAGCTCATAACCTTGTTTGGCATCATAGTTCGGATAAACACTCTTAATATCGGATAGAACCTTACGCACATATTCGGTCATGAAACGGTAATTGACACCGCTTGCCGCCGCCTTTTCCGCTTTCAGCGCCGCAATGTCCTTGCCCTGCTTCGTGTATTTGTCCAGTTGGTACTGGTTCATTTCGTATTGTCCTGAGCTCGGTGGTCGGAAGTCTGTGTGCAAGCTCTTGCCGCCCCATGCAGTTTTGATAATCAGGATTGGCTCATTCGTTAACCGCTGCATCGTGATGCCAAACGTGAACTCCGGACCTATCTTGGTTGGATCGTTCTGAGAGCCAAATCCGATAGCCAGCTTTCCGTTCTTGATGACGCTGGGATCAGAAATATCATTTCCAAACAAGTAGGAAATCCAAACCTTGTCGGCGGCCTTTGGTGACCGCATCTCCTTTAATAACGGAGCGGTCAGTGGATCCAGAGCCATGGCATCAAAGGTCGAAGCCTTGGCGTGACCCTCCATATTCGATTGACCGGCAAGTATGAAAATCTTAAGTGGCTTTTTGGCTGGGGTCGAAACGGCGGTTGTCGTTGCCAAGATGGCAACAACAACTCCAACAAAAAACTTAGCGATCTGCAAAGGTGAATTCATCATCGGTCTTCCTGAGTCCTACATCCGGTAGTACTGTTCCCAGCCTTTTCTCGGCGGTACACCATTGAGCAGTTCATTTGCAACCTTATGGTTCGTGATCTGCCGACGTGCCGGGTCAAACACCAACTTGGTATTCACTCGCTGAGCAATAACCCCAAGCCCCATTGTCTGCGACAAAGGACCCGCAACCGCAAAGCTTGACCGGCAAGTCTCTTCACCACGGCAAGCGCGAATAAAGTTCAAGAAATGGTTCGACGGTGATTTAGGCACGACCGGAAGCGAGAGGTCTTTTGCAGCATCCTTCGGAATGATCTGCAATGTTGAGGCGTGTGATCCACCCTTAAACGTCAGCCCTTCTCCGTAAATGACCTTTCCCGGCGGATTAACCTTCGTGTCGATGCTTCCCGACGAAGGAGGCGGGATATTTGGGTCAACGACCGCTCCACCGAAGGTTGCAGGCAGCGGCGGAAGGTTCTTGACTCCATCGTACCAAGTAAGTTCCACTGGCGGCATATCGCCTCGCTTAGGGAATCGGAATGCCAGAGTCGAAGCCTGAGGGAAGATAAATGGACTATGCCCCTCGATGAACACCGGATCAACTTCCGTTGGCAATCCAAGGTGCAAAAACTCGTGGCAAGTATCAAAAATATGCGCACCCCAGTCGCCCAAGGCGCCGTTGCCAAACTCGTACCATGACCGCCACTCACCGTTCAAATAAGCATTGTTAAATGGATGGGAATTTGCCGTTGCGGTCCAAAGATCCCAGTCCAACATATCGGGTAATTCTTGTCCAGGTTTAAAGTCCGGAACCACCATGCCGTGCCACCGTCGAGCACTATTCATAAATGCCGTGATCTTGCTGACATTCTTGATAATTCCTGCCTCGGTCCAGGCCCTGAACTGGAAGTAATTCGCCTCGCTGTGTCCCTGATTACCCATCTGGCATGCGACTTTGTGCCTCTTTTCGGCGCGCATCATCAAGTCGATTTGTCGAAAGCTATGCGCCATCGGCTTTTCGACGTAGACGTGCTTGCCCTGCGACATCGCGAGCATTGCGACAGGGAAGTGAGAATGATCCGGAATCGCCACCGTAACAGCATCAAACTTGCTGCCCATTTTGTCGAACATGGCGCGGAAGTCGGTGAAGTGAACCGCATCGGGGAATAGTTTCAGAATCTCTTGCGTATGCTTGGCGCCTAGCTGGGTATCACACAAGGCGACAATGTTGACCTGGCCGGTTTCTGCCATCGCCTTGACCACGTCTGCGCCGCGATTACCAATGCCTACGCAGGCAAGGTTCACTTTTTCATTGGGTGAGATTGGTCTTGGCCGTTGGGATGCGCCGAATACGGTTGGGAACGCGGCAAAGGTGCCGGTTGCGACGAGGCCCGATAGAAATGTACGCCGATCTAGTTGGTTGTTCATGGCTTGGTTACCCGAATTTTAATGTTCTTAAATGAGACGTTATTCCCGTGATCTTGAAGCAAGATATGCCCGTCGGGCCATTCGCCAAAGCCGGGAATTGACTTGAATTTACTTTGCTGAACAAAAGCCCGGAATGCTTCCGAACCCCGCTCGTATTCGAGAACCTTCTGACCATTGAGCCAATGCTCTACGTGAGTTCCTTTCACGATAATATGTGCGTGATTCCAACTGCCGATTACATGAGTTTTCTTATTGGTTACCGCTGGTATCAGGTCATACAATGAGCCGACTGTCCGGTTGCCATCTCTACCGAGCTTGGCGTCGGGATGTCGTTCGTCATCCAAAATTTGAAACTCGAGACCAATCGCTGAACCAGTTTTGGTCTTTGCTCCTGTACCGGTTATCGGATCGAGGTTCGGCTCACAGAAGTATTTCACTCCGCTATTTGCTCCTTCAGTAATCTTAAAATCCACCTGAAGTTCAAATTGACCGTAGCGCTTGGTAGTGACGATGTCGCCACCAGCGGCAGACTCTGCCCCACCCGAAGGGAGAACCGATAAAACCCCGTCCTTAATGTCCCAGCCACTGGCGGGGAAAGTGTCCAACTTCGCCCCACGCCAACCTTTTGTGGTTTTGCCATCCCATAGTAACTCCCAACCTGAAGCTCGCTCCTCTTTAGATAGGGCGTTGTCCCTTGGCGTCATGTCTTTGATCGTAATGTTGCGCCAACGGACCTGCGCTCCTTCTTTGGTCTTATCGTTGCCAATAGTGTGCACTTGTAATGCTATGAAGCCCCGTAAAGTCATCGAATCCTTAATCGCAGCACAAGGTTTGCCGTTAAACCAAGTCTTGATCGAGTCACCAATTGCTTCCACTCGAACATGGTTCCAATCACCTTGCCGAAATGACTTGCGACCCGCATCTGTAAACTCTTTCTTGTCTCCGCCGAGAGCACCAGGATAAAGCCAATCACGACGAGCTTCATCGTAGATTCCCCCTGACCACCAGCGGTCACGAGTCACTTCGGGGTCAATTTCGATCTGATAGCCATGAACCCGCTTTGCCGGAGTGTCGAATGTCTTGCCGTTCCACGAAACTTGCGTCTTCTGGTCGAAGCACTCGCTTCGAATCTGCACTCCAGAATTCAGTCGAGGATCTACTTTGAAATCGTATTCAAGGACGAAGTCACCGTAGGTCCGCTCGGTACAAAGGAATGTGTTGCCTGAATTGAGCACGCACGAACCAACGATCTCGTTTCCTTCAACGACATACGTAGCATTCCCACCTCGCTTTACCCATCCAGCAAACGTTGCGTCAGGCATAAGCCGAACCGTCTTTTGAGCGGAAGCAATATTGGGAACGAAAATCGATGCGGTTAACGCAAGAAGGAGAAATCGCTTATGCTTCATATGGTCCGGCACCCGCTAGGGTTTGACCATTATACATCTGCTGAGCAACCGAGGACCTTTAACAACGAAACTGGCAGAGCGAGAGGGATTCGAACCCTCACCTTTAGGTCTTTTCATGCTCACCTGAATTAGTGCTCATTCCTTTTCGACTCGAGCTTCGCCCCAATTCCCCAACATTTGTTCTCCCTCAAAAACGATCATTAAGCAATCAACATTCTTCACATCGATATCAATTTCCTTCGCTGCGGAGTCAGCGTTAAGTTTGCCACTATCCCACAGCACTTTGTTACTAAAGAAATCTCCGCTATAGACTCGGAACCGCCCACTTCCGCCCGCTTTGCTTCGTTTGTCAACCGAAACAATGGCTTTAAAGCGATTCGCTTTGCCACCGAGCTTGAACATGACGCTGCTTTTACCTTGCACTGCCAATCCTCGCTTCAGC
>JAYUOQ010000345.1:0-3410 GCA_043760685.1 Armatimonadota bacterium
ATTTTACAGGGCGATTTGCGACGATGTACGACACGACGGTCGTTCATACTGATTTCACTTATCCGTTTGCCGAGAGCGTTCGGGGAGCCCTGATGGCAACTGCTGCGGCCGAGAGCGTGGCGGTGGAGCCGAAAGGGGTTTATCTTGGTGGTAATGGTCCTCGGTACGAGACTCCCGGAGAAATCCTTTACTACGCTAGCATCAAAGCCGATCTAGTTGGGATGACGGCGTCGAGCGAGGCGATTGTCATGCGAGAGGCTGGGGTGGACTATGGTTGTTTGGCCGTGGTCACGAACTTAGCGGCTGGGATTTCGGATCAACAATTAAGCCATCAGGAAGTTGAAGATGAGATGAACCGTTCGGGAGAAAAGGCGGTAAAACTCATGCTAGGAACTGCGCTTAAGCTGAAGTAACCATGAGCATCTCTCGCCGAACTTTTACGTTGACTCTCGCGATGACGCCAGGTCTTGGTGGGCGTTCAGTGGTCAAGGTTTTGGCGCGCAATGACCTGTTGAACCGGACACCAGAAGAGTTTTTTCGGCTTGGGTTTGAGTCATATGTTGAAGAATACGGCTTGATGCGGAAGGCGGCTGAGTATCTGGTCGCTCATCGAAAGACACTGTTGGCGGAGATTGAGCCGTTAGAAACGCGATTGGAAGTGCTTGGTGTTCGCTGGGCTGTCATTACAGACGCTGGGTATCCGGAGATGCTCGAACAATTTGATCCGAACCCTCCGGCAATGGTCTTCATTTATGGGAACAGCAAGTTACTTTCGGCGAAGACCTTTTCAGTGTTGTCGTCGCGGAATGCTTCGGAGCAAGAACTGATGGAGATTGAGAAGCTAACCGAACAAGGCGTGCTGGGTGGGGAAGTATTGGTTACCGGACATGATAAGCCGGAATATCAGCGGTCTGCGGTAGTTCCGCTCAGGTGGGGGGCGCCAAGGATTTTGTGTTTGGATCGAGGGTTGTTTCAAGTTCTTGGCGAAGACTTGCGGAACGAGGCCTTTCGGATGGCTCGCCTTTGGCGATACGAATTTGATCCTTCGACGGATTTGGTTGTTTCTCCGTTTCGACCGGAGGCAGGGATGTTTGGGGTGAATAATCAGGTGCGCGATCGGATGGTTGCCGGGCTTTCTAATCGCATTGATTTCGTCAAAGTCTCGCCTGGCGGGAACATGGAGAAGCTGGCGAAGATGGCGAAGAAAGCTGGTCGTAAAGTAGAAGTTTATTGAGGCATTGTTAAATAGAACATCTAAAATGGTCTTCGCTGTCCATGTGTTTTTCGCCCTGGTTGCTTCGCCTCACCCGTTTCGCCCCGATAAATCGGGGTCTCAAGACCCCTTCCACAAGCTCACCGACCTCTCCGTCCGAAGAGGTATCCGCTATGGTGGACATTCATCTATCGTTGTCGAGAAGCGAATCTGGTTGATAATTTGATAGTAGGATCAATCTCTTCAAATACCTGCCAACTAGGAATGTGAACTCGGACTCCGAAAAAAACGGGACCAGCTATTCGCTGATCCCGTTTTTGACCACTAACCACAAACGTTAGTTTGGATTTGCGGTAACTGTAAAGCCTTGTGAAGCGAGCTCTTGACCGATGTGTCGGAGCTTCTTCATGGCCCTAAGTTCGATCTGTCGAACTCTTTCTCGAGTCACGTTCAGTTCTGCACCAACTTCCTCAAGAGTCCTGGCTCGACCATCGTCAAGTCCAAACCTGAGTCGGACAACATCTCGCTCTCGTCCGGTTAATCGGCTAAGAATTCCGTCGATTTCTTCTCGTCGAATAAGGCTCCAAGTAACGTCACCCGGGGTAGGCATATTCTGACTTTGAACGAAGTCACCAATTGATGAGTTATCTTTTTCACCAACTGGGGTTTCGAGCGAAATCGGCTCTACGGCGACTCGCATCATTTCTCGAACTCGGTCTACCGAGAGTCCAACCTCACGGCTGATCTCTTCTTCGGTCGCTTCTCGCTGCAACTCTTGCTGCAATCGCGACGCTGTTTTGACAACCTTGTTGATCAATTCAGCTACGTAAACCGGAATTCGGATGGTGCGGCCTTGGTTGATGATTGCACGAGCAATTGCTCGGCGAATCCACCAAGTTGCGTAGGTCGAGAAGCGGAAGCCCTTTGACCAGTCAAACTTTTCAACGGCTCGGATCAGACCGAGGTTGCCTTCTTGAATCAAGTCAGCGAGTGGAATGCCACGAGCGTTGTACTTCTTGGCAATCGAAACGACCAATCGAAGGTTTGATTCGATCAAGTGTCGCTTTGCTTCGATACCTTCATTCACGACTCTCGTGATAATGAAAGGATTCAAATCGGTCGGCTTGCCAACGGGGTGCGTGATGTCTCGTCGTTGCAACAACTTAAGAAGTTCTTTGTCCTTGCCTTTCTCAGCAAGTTCCTTCGCCATAACGAGGACGGCGAGGTGAACTTCTTGTTCTGGAGTAAGCAATTGTGCGCGACGAGTTTGTCGCATCCACATTTCAAGTTCTTCGGAATCATCTTGAACCGCTTCGGCTTCTAGCTCCTCGAGCTCTTCATCAGTTGCATCGGCATCTAATGCGTCTTCTGCCTCGGCGGCTGGATCTTCGAGCGCAGAAACATTGGGGTCCATAAACCCGGAGGTGCGGCCAGGTGTACGAACGGTAATCGCTCGTCCTCGTCGCGGCTGCGTCGGCAATCCATTTTCAATTAGCATATATGTATATCTACTCCAAAAATCGCGCTTCCTTCACCAGCCAAAGTCATATGCCAGTAAATTAACGTCGAAACCATGATCGAACACAATTCAATCACGTTGTTCCTTGTTTGTCAAGCGAGAAGGGTGCCAAAAGTCCAATTTGGTCAGGAATACCTGACTCCTACTAGTTTTTGCGGCAATTTAATATGACGCACACTTGGTGCCCTAAAGTTTCAAGTTCAATCGAATTTATTTCAAAGTGCGCAATTTTTCCACAATTCTCGTAATATCTCGACCAAGATCTTCGGCGGCTTGGTGGGTATTAAACTTGCCAAAACTGACGCGGATGGTGCCTCGCATCCACTCGGGAGTCAAGCCGAGCGCGACCAAGACCGAGGATGGCTCTTTGCTCGTGCTGCTACAAGCGGCGCCTGAGCTACAACAATATCCGGCTTGATCAAGTTCGATGAGGAGGGTTTCGCCGTGGATGCCTTTGAAGCTGGCATTGAGTACATAAGGCGATTTCTCGCCCGGGCCATTGATTTGGCTATCTGAAATTTTGCTGATCGCTTCGGTGACGATGGCTTTTAGCTGGGCAGCATGTGCCATTCGTTCTTCCATTTCATCAACGGCGATTGCCGCGGCGGCGCCGAGGGCAACGATTCCAGAAACGTTGGCAGTGCTACCTCGTCTTCCCATTTCTTGTCCTCCGCCAAG
>JAYUOQ010000346.1:0-8922 GCA_043760685.1 Armatimonadota bacterium
CGCGTGGCTCTTTCTGGGGGCTTATTCTTAACGGTCGGTTTTGCGTTCGGTCAGCAAGGGAAAAACTTTGTTGGTCCTATTGACCAGCACAAAACCCAAAAAGCCAGTCGAAAGGTAAAGATGACTCCGAGACCGTACACGGTTTTGGTGGCATTTTATAACGGAAAGGCTGCAAATCCAGTAGGAGTTATCGAGCGAGAACTTGGTCTCTATGAAGACACAACTATTGCTTCACCGTACTTTAAGCGGTTCTTCATCTCACAAGATGCTCAATTGAAGGGCATGACAACCGAACGAGCCATCAAGGCTCTTAAGCAGATGCCGTTTGTGAGAATTGCGGAATACGATATGCCGGTTTCGCCAGACCAAGTCAATGATCCCCAATATTCAACTCAATGGGGCTTGAACAACACCGGACAGACCGGTGGCACCGTTGATGCCGACGTTGATGCACCAGAAGCTTGGCCACTTATTCCTTCGGTAACACCGATTACGCTTGCCATTCTCGACGATGGAATCGAAGTGAACCACAGTGACCTCGCGGCCAATATCGTTACTAACCCATTAGAGGTTGTCGACGGAATTGACAACGATGGAAACGGATTTATTGACGATGTCAAGGGCTGGGACTTTGCTGATGGTGATAATGACGCCTCACCACCTACAGCTTCGTCTTCGCACGGGACTCACGTTGCTGGAATCGCGGCTGCGGTATCCAACAATGCAACTGGAGTCGCTTCAGCTTCTCGAAACGTTAAGATCTTGCCGGTTCGATTCTATCGAGGTCAATCGACCTGGATTTCGGACCTAATTTTGGCTTGCGACTTCGCAAGAATTCGAGGAGCAAAGGTCGTTAATATTTCGTACAACCTTGACGGTTGGACTCAGCTACTTGCAGACGCATTTATTCGACTTAACACCGCCGATTCGGTCGTAATGCTTTCTGCTGGTAACAATGGACAAGCTAATCCACCACGATTAGCTATGTTGGCGCAAACACCTAACCTATGCTTTGTTGCTTCGACCGACCACAACGACAACCTTTCTTCGTTCTCAAACTATGGGGCGCAAGTTCAGGTTGCCGCACCAGGTGAAAGCATTGTCAGTACGGTTCCTTTTGGCGGGTACGCAAACTTTAGCGGTACCTCGATGGCATCGCCGTTCGCAGCTGGAATCATGGGAACGATTCGAGCGATGTATCCGTCGATGACAGCCGCACAGTCGATTAGTCGATTGGGCTTGACATCGGATAGGAAGGCGCAGTTGACGGGCAAAGTCGCATTTGGCCGAGTTAACTTGGCTAGTGCAATTCAGAACGATACGGTTGCTCCGGCACCGGTTACGGGCTTGACGGTATTGCGACGGTCATCGGGAACATTCTTGTTCCAGTTCAATGCTTCGGGAGATGACGCTTCCGTTGGTGGAGCCAGTTTCTACGACGTTAGAACCAGTACCGCACCGATCAATGCAGGCAACTTTAACGCTGCTGCTCCGAACAACTTTGCAACTAATCTTCCATTGGCCGGAAACCCAGTTAAGACGAGCATCGGAAGCATTACTCCAGGCGGAAGTTATTACGTTGCGGTTAAGGCCATTGATGATGTTGGAAATGAATCCAGCGTTGTGAGTGCAGGTCCATTTAGCTTGCTGCCACCACTTGCCATTGACAATATGGAAGGTGCGGCTGGGTTTACGGGTACCGGAACTTGGGCAATAACTTCAGCGGTCTCGAATTCCCCAACCAAGAGTTGGGCAGATTCACCGGCAGGCAACTACGCTGATAATGCCAATACTGCTCTCACTTATTCGTCTTCGATCAATGTAACTGGTCCAATGGTTGCCTCATTCATGATGCGATATGACTTGGAAAGTGGTTTTGACTTCTTGACAGTTGAAGCGTCAACTAATGCGGGAGCAACTTGGACTCCGCTTAATTCGGTAACGGGTCAGTCTGGTCCAGTATTCCAGGCATTCTCAATGCCTTTGACAAGCTTCGTGGGTCAGACGGTTCAACTTCGATTCCGACTTACTTCGGATAGTTCGGTAACGGGTGACGGCGTCTATATTGATGACTTTACGCTTGAAAGCTTGGCCACCACATTCCTTGATAATGTTGAAGGAGCTCTTAACTTCAATGCGACCGGATCAACCTGGGTTGTTAGCACGGAATCAGCTTCATCTCCGACACGAGCTTGGAATGATAGCCCAGGCGCTAACTACCTCGACAACACCAATCAATGGCTTAAAGGCACGGTTAATCTCGATGCAGAAGCGGTTGGTAGTCCGTTGGTGACATTTAAGGGACTTATCAACACCGAGGATGGTTTTGACTTCTTGAACGTTCATACTTCCAGCGATGGTGGAGTGAATTGGACACCTCGAGCGGCGTTCTCTGGCCTCTTTACTTCGTTCAATAGCTATTCGGTACCAATGGGCGTTCTTGGAACGGTCAGAATCGGATTCCAACTCACGAGTGACGGATCGGTTGTTGGTAGTGGAGCCTCGATTGACGACATTAGCGTCGTTGGTGAGCCATGGGTTCAACAGATCAACGGAACCGTTGGTTTGAATGGATTTACGGGCACGAAGCCGTTTAACATTAAGCTCCGATCAGGCGTGACCATCCTTCAGACGACTGGCGTTTCGATGACTGGTTTGACGGGTACGTTCCAAATCAACTCAAACCTATTCGGTCCACATGATGTGATGATCGAGGGCGCATCGTTCCTTCGACGAGTTGTGCCGGCGGTAAACGTCACTGCGTTTACGACTGTCAGTACGAATCTGATCAACGGAGACATCAATGGCGACAACGTAATTGGTACCGCGGACTTTAACCTGTTACGAACCGCCTTTGGTTCTAACCCGGCAAGCGCAAACTGGAATCCAAATGCGGATCTCAACGGTGATGGAGTTGTCGGTACTGCTGACTTCAACATCCTCAGAACAAACTTCGGTCAAATCGGAGATATCTAAACTAAGAAGGGTAAGGGTGTCGGGGTCAGGAAACTGACTTCGGCACCTTTTCATTTATTCAAGGTATGCTCTACGTTCGTGCTTGACCAAATCATCTGCGCACTCGACACGAGTGATCTCGCCGTTGCTACGAAAACCGTTCAGAAGCTCGCTCCGAGCATAAAACACTTCAAAATTGGTCACTCTCTGACCCTTGCTCACTCACTTAGCGTGATTGCAATTTTGCAAGATGCGGGTGCCGAGAAGATCTTTCTCGACCTCAAATTCCACGACATCCCTAACACAGTTGCCGGCGCGGTCAAAGAAGCCGCGAAATACGGGGTCTGGATGACTACTCTCCATACTGCGGGGGGACCGGACATGATGAAGGCCGCCGCAGAAGTTTCTGGACGACCACTGTTGATGGGGGTCTCGGTCTTGACTTCTCTCGACGAGGTATCCCTGGCTCAAATAGGGGTCTCGCGGACCATAGAGGATCAAATGTGCCGAATGTCTTCCATGGCAATCAAATGCGGGATTGATGGGTTGATCTCTTCCCCACTTGAGATTTCCCTCTTGAGGTCAGAAATAGGCGCTAAGCCCCTTATTGTTGCACCTGGGATTCGGTTGCCTGGTGGTGAGTCTCACGACCAAAAGAGGATTGCAACTCCTCAGCAGGCAATTGCCGATGGAGCGAGCTACTTGGTGATTGGTCGTGCGTTGTCGGAAGCGGAAGATTTAGATTTTGTTATTAATCAATTGAAATAGTTGACTTTTAAAGTAGACGAATATATACTACTTTTCGTTATGACTATTAAAGAGTTCATCATCGCCGATACGGTGCAATCGTTCGACAATTTCATGGTAACCGCTCGAAAGGTTCCAGCCGAAAAGCTTGACTGGAAGCCGCTCGACAACGGTCGTTCAACCCTTGACCAAGCACAAGAAGTAGCATTGTGTCCTAATTGGGTTCCAGGGTTGTTTGCCACCAGGGGTTTCGACCCTTCAATGTTCGAAGGATTTGAAGAAGCCAAGGCTAAGATGACCACTCTCGACGAGTGCGAAGCGGCTGGACGCGCAAATCTTGAATTGATGAAAACAGCGATCAACGATCTTCCTGATGCAGATATGGATGTACGGATTGACTTGCCATGGGGCAAGGGCAATTACTCGCTACGGGAAGTCATGGGATTCCCAGCTTGGAACTGCACGTATCACATGGGGCAGATATCCTACATTCAGACGCTTTACGGCGATTTCTCGATGTAGTTACCTTCAGCCGTTAGCTGGAAGCTGGATTAAAGGGAGGGTTGCACGATGCCCTCCCTTTTTTTTTCGCTATGTATTTGCCACCAATCAAATTATTGAAGGCTGGGTGCCCGGACTCTATTTGCCTCGCTCATAATAAAGATATGCCTTTTGAATTCGAGCCGACGTTGCAACTGGGACCAGATACCACTGAGTATCGGAGTTTGGGGACGGACGGTGTATCGACCGTAACCGTTGACGGCAAGGAATACCTGAAGGTCGATCGAAGCGTCTTGAAGAAGGTTGCCAAGGAAGCACTTTTCGAAATCAACTACTTCTTCCGCAATGCTCACCTTAAGCAATTGGCCAGCGAGCTAAACGATCCCGAAGCCAGTGACAACGACAAGTTCGTGATCTATACACATTTGCAAAACGCGGTTGTTGCCGCTCACGGATTGCTTCCAACTTGCCAGGACACTGGAACTGCCATTTCGTTTGGCAAAAAGGGTCAGTACGTCCTCACCGATTTTGACGAGGAAGAGGCGTTGGCGGAAGGTATTTATGAAACGTACCAAGAGAAGTATCTGCGGTACTCACAGCTTGCTCCGCTTGAGATGTTTAGCGAGACCAACACCAAGAATAACCTTCCCGCTCAGTGCGACATCATGGCGGTCAAGGGTGACGAGTACAACTTGATGTTTATTGCCAAAGGCGGCGGTAGCGGGAACAAGATGTTCTTTTACCAGGCAACACCTGCTTTGCTGAACGAGAAGGACTTATCTGCGTTCATCGCCTCGAAACTAAAGGAGATCGGCACCAGCGCATGCCCACCGTATCACCTGTGTGTGGTCATTGGTGGTACGAGCATTGAGAACACAACCAAGACTTTGAAGCTGTTGACAACTGGTTACTTGGACAATCTACCAACGACGGGAAGCAGAGGCGGACGAGCATTTCGGGATACCGAATGGGAAGCCAAGGTATTGAAATTAGCCCAAGATTGCCATATTGGAGCGCAGTTTGGCGGCAAATATTTTGCTCATGATGTTAAGGTGGTACGACTTCCCCGCCATGCGGCTTCGATGCCGATTGGGATTGGTGTGAGTTGCTCGGCGGATCGACAGATCAAGGTGAAAATAACCAAGGAAGGAGTATTCATTGAGCAATTGGAACACAATCCCGCCCAGTTCTTGCCTGCGAATCCGCCAGAAATGGCACCTGCGGTACCGATTGATCTGACGATTGGAATGGAAAAGATTCGGGAGCTGCTCTCGAAGTTCCCGGTTAAGACTCGGCTGAGCTTGAGCGGTCCGATGATTGTTGCACGAGACAGTGCCCACGCTCGTATTCGGAAGATGATGGAGGATGGTCAGCCGATTCCGCAGTACTTTAAGGATTATCCGGTTTATTATGCCGGTCCGGCTAAGACACCAGAAGGCATGGTGACCGGTTCGTTTGGACCGACTACTGCCGGGCGAATGGACGCATTTGTTGATCTTTTCCAGCAGGCGGGTGGCTCGATGGTCATGCTTGCGAAGGGCAACCGAACTCCGGGAGTTACAGCGGCCTGCAAGAAGAACGGCGGGTTCTATTTGGGCAGTATTGGTGGTCCGGCGGCTATCCTCGCACAGAACAACATCAAGAGCGTCAAGGTTCTTGACTTCGAGGATTTGGGAATGGAGGCTATTCGACTGATTGAGGTTGAAAACTTCCCTGCTTTCATCGTAGTTGATGACAAGGGCAATGACTTCTTCGAGCAGGTTTAGCAAAGTGAATATAGGTCCACTCCCACCGGTGCGCTCGTGCCTCGCTTACCGACTCCCTTTGGATGCTTCGCATCTCTTAGCGAGGGAGATGAAAAGATGACTCACGAACAGATTAATGATCGACTGAATGGTTTGTTGGCGAAGCACCACGCCAAGTGCCTTTTTGCGGTTGAGTCGGGGAGCCGGGCATGGGGGTTTGAGTCATCGAATAGCGACTACGACGTACGATTCGTGTATTGGATGCCGGTTGATTGGTACCTCAGCATCGAGACTCGGCGAGATGTCATCGAAGAAATGGGAGATGATGATCTCGACTTTGCCGGTTGGGATCTCCGGAAGGCTCTGTTGCTTGCCCAGAAGTCCAATCCCTCTTTACACGATTGGTTAGCGACGCACGAGTCCTATTACGCGGACGCAAAGCTGTTTCCTGAGTTCAAGCAGTTGTGTTTAGACTTTTTTGATCCGCAAGCATGTTTTCTTCACTTCCGTTCGATGGCTACGGGGAACTTTGCGGACTTTCGTAACGCCGAGACTTTACCGTTTAAGAAGTATTTCTACGTGATGCGGTCATTGTTATGCGCTCGGTTTATCTTTGACCACCAAAAGCCCGCACCTTGCCGTTTTGGAGACTTGCTCGATGAATATTATCCATCTGGACCAGTACGGGAAGAAATTGATCGGATGTTGGAGTTAAAACGGAGCGGGATCGAATTGGCTCCGATGGCACGAAACCAGGTGTTGCACCCAGAGATCGAGCGGCTATTTCAGGTCACCGTTGAAACGCCAGGTAAGCGCACGATTACGCCCACTGTGCCCCTGAACGTTTTTTTTCGAAAGGTTGTTGGCTATTCGCTCCAGGATATTTTGGATCGGTAGCAGAACCATTGGTCTTTACCTAAAATAAAAAGACCACGATTTCGAGAAATCGTGGTCGTTTTTGTTGTTTGAATTTGACTATTTTCGCTTTCGTCGCAACAAGGCAAGGGCGCCCACGCCAAGAATTGCGAATGATGCTGGTTCAGGTACTGCTGCAGTTGCCTGAATGTTATCCCAGAACAAGGAATCTTCAAAGCCTGGCGATCCGCCTTTCAACACAATTGACAGTGCGGTTCCACCAATGAGTCCTCCACCTGTGGCAATCGTAGGAAATGCTGCAGTTCCATAGGTAGGGGCAGCAATAGCAATGAGTGTTCCAGTCCCACCAAGTCCCGACCATGCTTCTATCGAGATAGTATCAGAATCGGCACCATAGTCACCAGCTTCAGCGGTAAAGAAATCGATGCCTGTAGAAAAGTCGAGGATAAATGCTCCACCGGAAGAGTTGAAGAATGGAGACAACGATCGGTTGCCCCAAGATCCTGGCTTTCCAGGTTGGGCGACATTATCAACGATGTCGAATGCGGTTCCTCCTGGTCTTGTGATGGTCATGGTTAGACCAGTATTCGTCATTGAAAGAGTCGTTAGACCTCCTGAAGAGACACCTGTAGCGGCTTGGCTCTCAAAGTCAAAAATTTGCCCAAACGAAAGTGAACTAATGGCAACGACCAAAATTGGCGCCAACACACGATTTAATTGAAATGTTTTCATATGAAATAACCTTCCAAATCTAGTGTAATTCTTCAATCGTATTTGATTAGGCGCCTTTAACCCTGTCATAACTATTTGGTACAAATTTAACAATTAGACCAAGCTCGACTCAGTTCAAGTACCTTTGACCATGGCAGAGATTCGTAAGTTGACGGACGATTGGTGGAACTTGAGTCACTTAACTTAGGTTAACCTGGCTTAAGACATGAAAGTTGCGCCGAGAATTGTTATCGCTTCATTGATCGCAAGTGCGATCTTTGCGCTTTTCTCACAGGAACTTTTGATGGCAGATGGCATCGGGTTCAATTTTGCGATTCTCAGCATTGTGCTGGTGGTCATCGTTTTAGTGATGCGAGCAAAAAAGCTCATTGAACCGACATTCCATCCGGGTTACTTCATGATTCCGATGGGAGTGGTGGCTTTTGGCTTTGCAGTTCCTGATTCGCGGGGTCTTGATACACTCAATATGACGGTCGGGCTGTTATCGCTCGGCTACTGCGCGATGCGATGCGCCGCAGGAAAGTCACTGAGTCTGGTTGAAAGCATGGGAAAGGTTCCTGCCGTTGTGTTTGCCATCCCCTTTGCGGGTCCATTTCTGGCATTTCTTGCTGACTGGGCTCAAGCTAAAGTTCCGAAGAACTTAAGCACACGACGGGGTGTAATGGTCGGGGTCTTGGCAGCAATTCCTTTCCTCGCTATTTTTGGAAATGTGCTTGCTCAAGCTGACCCAATGTTCGGGAAGATATTTTCTTTCAACCTAAACTTTAATCCAGACATCGTTATCAGTCGGACCGTGATCTTTGTCTTTTCGATGTCGTTTTTCGCGGGGCTGATGATCTACTTCTCGCCGGAAATGTTTGCGAGGATGAACGTTGCGGCTGGCTTAAGTCGGGATCCAAGTTTGCCGCCTCCGGTTATGTATTCTGGCAGACCATTGCCTAAGGTCGAAACCGCGGCGCAACCTTCACGGGAAGGAGAGCACGTTGCGACATTTGTGACGTTCTTTGGTTTGATTGCAACGATGTTCCTGGTCTTTGTTTTGGTTCAGGCAAGGTACCTGTTTGGTGGTGATTCGGTCGTCTTGAAGACGGAGCATTTGACCTATGCTGACTACGCCAGAAGAGGATTTTTGGAGATTGTTGGAGTTGCGGCGGTTTGCTTACCTATGCTCATTTTTAGTCAATATGCCTTAAAGAACTTTGACGTGAAGTTACGGAGGTCGGTGAATGTCGTGCTGGTCATTGTGGTGGCGCTTCTGTTTTTGCTGCTTGCTTCGGCGACATTCCGCTTGCGGCTCTACGTTGGGGCTTACGGACTTTCTCCGCTGCGGGTCTACGTTGCGGCGGGGATGCTTTGGCTCTTTACA
>JAYUOQ010000347.1:0-3408 GCA_043760685.1 Armatimonadota bacterium
CCTCATCCTGGTCACAACGACCATTCCAGCCGGTCAACCGACCCTTGCTACGGCAAATCTTGCGGCTCCAGTGATCATAAACTTGGAAACTCGCAAAGCAAAACAAGTCATTTTGGAAGATGAAGCGTATACTATTCGATATCCGATATTTTCGGGTCAACAAGATGTTGCGAAACTTGCAGTAGCTTGACCGAGAATTTAGGATGCCACGGAGGGCGTAAGGATGCTGGTCCTCACCAGAAAAGTAAACCAAACGATCGTTATTGGAGACAATATTGAAGTTGTCGTTCTCGAAGTTCGAGGCGAACAAGTACGTCTTGGTATCCGAGCGCCTCGGGATGTTTCAGTTCACCGAAAAGAAATTTACGAGCAGATTGCTGAGGAAAACCGGGGAGCATCAGATGTTAGACCCGAAGACATCCCAGAATAATGAAGTTGCGTTCCAGGACCGCCTCACTGTGGTCGGAAACGCGAGCTTCATTTGTTTCATTGTTTCGGTCGTATATACGGTTTTGTTTATTGGCAAGGCCCAAATATCGCTTTCAACCCTGATACTCCTCGCGGCACCCTTAGTCGCAACCGGATTGACCGTTCTAATTGGCGCATTTTTCAAAGATCTTGTCCCAAAACGCATTCTTTCCATGCCCCTCAATTTGACCATTCCAGTAATATGGTGCCTGCTCTGCTTTCTAGCCGTCATCCTTATTTCAACTCAAGAAACGGGTTCGGGTCGAGCCCCTGAAGCGCTACTACCTGCCCTTGTATGGGCTAAGTTATCGAATCTCGTTCCCGTTCTTTTTGGACAAATAACCGGGCTCTCAATCATCGTTTTTTTAACCAAGGAAAACGCCTGATGCAAGTTCACTTTGGAGTAGAACTCCTCAATCCCGAATGGGAAAATGCCGTAGTTTGCATCGGAACATTTGATGGCGTTCATTTAGGGCATCAGCGAGTCGTTGCCCGGGCCGTCGAACGAGCCAAAGAGCTCGAAGTACCCGTCATCATTGTTACGTTCGATCGACACCCTGCCGCTATCCTAAACCCATCGAAAGCTCCAAAAGCGATTGCCTCACTAAAGATGAATTTGGAACAACTTCAAATTCACGGTGTTGGCTTGACCGTCGTCGTGGCGTTCAATGCTTGGTTGAGCCGAATGTCCGCCGAAGAATTCTTTCAATCAATTCTCGTCGAAAAACTCAAGGCTTCCTGCGTTGTGGTTGGCCACGATTTTGCGATGGGTAATGGTCGCGAAGGAAACACTGAGTGGCTTAGCCAAAGAATCGAGACCATCATTGTCCCCCCATTTGAAGTAAACAATTTAAGGGTAAGTTCCAGCGTAATTCGTGAAGCAATCACGACAGGAAACCTAGAATTGGCAAACAGCCAATTGGGCCGAGGCTTTGAAGTACAAGGATTTGTCATTCACGGGCAAAAATTGGGAAGGATGCTTGGATTTCCTACCGCAAATATCGCCCGAAGCTTTGACCAGATCATGCCGAGTGACGGAGTTTATGCATCGTGGTTTTTTGTCAATGGAAAGCAGTTCAAATGTGCGGCTGCAATTGGAACTCGTCCCGCAGTAGGCGGCACTGAGCGAACAATTGAAGCCTATCTACTTGACTACCCTGGCGAATCTCTCTACGGTCAACACATCCGGTTGCGCCTTGAAAAATACTTGCGACCAGAAGCCAATTTCCCATCAATTGAAGATCTGAAGAAACAAATGTCCAAAGATGTCGAATCCGTTCGGCTCGTGCTGGCGTAACCTAAAAATAACATGGCAACAGGAAGAAAAATTCTCGGCGTAACCGGCGGTATCGTTGGACTACTCTTGATCGGGAAGGTTGGCCTGGGATTTCTAAACCAACCCGATGACAAAACCCTGATTACAGAAGCAATCAAGGAAGCCCAAAAAGCCAGTAAAGAAGGACGCCCCGGGGGCGTCATGGACTTTTTGAGTGTCAGCCTCAACGTAAATGGCTCTGAAATCGAAGGAAATCGTCGAGAAGTCTGGAACATGATCAAAGATCAGAAGCCAGACATCGAATTCACAAAAATTGAACCCATCATTACGGGTGAAGATGCCCGGTTTGAGTCTCCGGCGAACGTAAAAGTAGGGATTGCAATGATCTCAAGGACAGTCACAATTCCCAATGTCGTGATCAATTTGAAGAAGGAGGAAGCTCGGGAGTGGTTCATTATTCCAAAAAAATCTTGGAAAATCACACAAATCCGCGCCCCTATGGAAGATCTCACGTCCCTCTTTATGGGCAACTGAAATAGTTGAAACCATTTGCGTTAAGCAAGTGTTAACTATTTCTGGGTATAACGCCCTCGCAGAATTTACGAATTCAAGAGCCGTACTTTCCGCGATAGACAGGAGGATAACAAATGAAAAACACTCTAATGATTCTCGTCGTCGGTGCACTTTTGGGCACCATGTTGGTCGGTTGTGGTTCAGCAACTGAAGGCAACGGTAACGGTCCTGATGGAACTGTTCCTTCAACTAAGAACGGCGCATCAGCTGCTGGAACCGTTGAAAAGGCTGGAGAAAATGCTCCAATGGATGCAAACAAGCCAGCAACCCCTTAGTCCAAAGAAAAACTAAGGAAAAACAACAATCGGCTCCCATCTGGGAGCCGTTCTTGTTGTTAAAGCGGTAGATTAAGTCAACTTCATGCTTGATCCGCGCATAACTAAGCTTGCCGAATTGCTCTGCAATCACTCCTGCGAACTCAATAAATCTGACAATTTGCTCATTCACGCCTTCGACATCCCCGAAGAAGCCGTCGCCGAAGTCGTGAGAGTCGCCCAATCTATAGGAGCCAAAGTCGTTGTCAGGCTGGAGAGCAATGTCATCAAACGTCAACTGATGCATGGTCTCACCCTCGAAAACACCCAGCTCATTGCCCAAGTCGAAAAGTATGAAATGGAGCAAATGACCGCCTATATTTCTATGCGAGGAACTCACAATTACGCTGAACTCGCCGAAGTCCCTGGCGACAAAATGAATCTTTGGTCCAAGGAATACTCCACTCCGGTCGTATTCGGTGTCCGCGTCCCCAAAACCAAATGGGTCGGTCTTCGTTGGCCAACCCCCGGCATGGCTCAACAAGCAAACATGAGCACCCATGCATTCGAAAAGTTCTACTTCGACGTTTGCACCATGGACTACGACCGAATGGAAAAGGCAAGCCTGCCGCTGCAAGAACTCATGAGCAAAACCGACCGAGTTCGATTAGTCGGTCCCGGCACCGACTGCACCATGAGCATCAAAGGCGTCGGCGCCGTTGCCTGTTTCGGACGGCGCAACATCCCCGACGGTGAATGTTTCTCCGCCCCCGTCCTTGACTCCGTCAACGGCGTCGTCCAATACAACACCGTATCGCTTTACCAAGGAACCGAGTT
>JAYUOQ010000348.1:0-3400 GCA_043760685.1 Armatimonadota bacterium
ACCAGGAATCATAAGTTCAAATGTTTCAAGTTCAGTTTGAAGACGTTCAAAATCCGGTTCCTTAGCTACTTCCGCGGTGGCTGCATTTGGGTTGATCATATTGAAAACGATACCATTTGGAACTGCATCTGCAATCACGGGAATTTTTGAATATTCACCTACGTCACCAAGACTCCGTTCGCCAATGACCCCAAACGTTTGGCTCTTCCCATTCCTCGAGAGGCTCCTGACCGTTTAGCCGCAGGGCGAGGAAGATAAGGCCAATGTGCCATCCGTCGTGCCAAACCATGTGTTGTAGAAACAAAACCGGATTGTCATAGGTGACATTTTCACTTTTCATCGGTCCACCACTTTTGAGGGCATCTTCAACTGCATTTCGAACGGCATGTTCGCTTGCCTTCAAGCAAGCTTTGATTGCGTCAAGATCGTCTAACGGGGTTCCTTGATTGTCGGCGGAGGCACTGATTAGGCTAGATGCATGCTCGGGCGCAACTTGAGAAAGGAAGAATCTTCGGACTCCGTGCATGTGCGCCAGATGGCGATCTATCGGCCATCCATCTTCTGAGGGTTGAATATGGCGATTATCTTCGTCAATTAGGGTTGCAACTGAATTGACAATTTGGCATTGGCGATCCCAGGAATCGAGAAGAGCATGGGTAAGATCCATGGCTAAGTTTAGACTAGGTCAAGTTATGATCGCTATGGTTCTTCATAGTTAGAACCTCGCAGGATAGAATAAATTTATGATCCTGGAATTTGTTGGGAAAGCAATCGAATGGCGTGGTCCAGCACCTTTCGTTTTTGTTCAAGTTCCTGGGGATGTCTCGGCGGAGATAAAGGCAGTTTCGAATTTGGTGACTTACGGTTGGGGTTGCATTCCGGTCAAGGCAAGGATCGGCAAAACCAACTATACAACTTCCCTCTTTCCTAAGGACGGCGCATACCTTGTGCCGGTAAAGGTCGTCGTACAAAGAGCCGAAGGGGCAAAAGTAGGTGACTTACTACAAGTTCGGCTTGAGTTGTCGATTAACTTTCCTTAAGGGTTTGAGCTTTCATTGATTTCAGTTCGATGACTCAGCGGCAAAAAATTCGTCCATGTCTAGCTTTCTAGATCCTTTTCTGAGTTCTTCGGACAAAAGGAACGAAGACTTACGTGAAAAATCTCCTTTTCGGTATAAATTCGCACGCTGCAGCTTCAAGTCGCAGACCAATGAATTCCAAGTCTGAGTTCCCGATTTTGGGAGAGCTTTCGTCGTGCTGAGAAGGTCTTCTATAGAAGATATGCCTACGGGGCGGTTCATTCCTAGTTCCAAGTTGCAAGCTTTGAACCGATTGCAGGTGATCTTTTCTAGGGGAGTCACACTGGTTCGAAAATTTGTTCCAATCTGAAAATCAGATCCTTTACTTCGCCAAGTCGTTGTGTGTCGTTCGACGATTGCCGATGCACCACTTGCATCACCAAGCACCATCTGAGCTGCACTGAGGAATGGCAGGTCAACTTTTTCGAGGAACTTCACCGCTTCGTCGACGGTTCGGCAAGATGTTAGCATTTCGTTGATCGCATTGAACTTTCCTTTGGGTTTCCCAGGACGTGCAACGTTGAGTTTGTCTAACGCATTAAAATCATAGAATAGACCGGCTTCGTTCATTGCTGATTCATCCGAAAAGGGATTGCGTTTGTATCCGAACGAAACATAACCTAACGTTGCTCCAACCTTATTTGCGGGAACAAATCGGACATAGTGTTTTGAGTTCTTTTCAACGTTGTCTTCGTCTTCGTTGCCGGCAGCAAATACCTGTCCGCCCCTTGATACGATGAAGATCGTGCAGGCCGAACTTGCCATGGCCAATACGATTCCGGACAAAATGGCGAGAACCTTCATCGAGTGGAGGAAGTCTAGACGACCACTTTCAATTCTATATCGCCTCATAACACCCAATTTGAAAAGTCAGCAGAAGCCGTACGTTTCGCAATTTCTCGAATTACTTCTCGATCAATATCTTCAAACTTCTTAAAGTTGATGCAGCTTTTGCCAATCTTTGCCTTGGGAAGCCTTTCGACATAGGATTCAGCCAAATGTTTTCCATCTGTTCCCACCGCGCAACTAGCGATCATGATTGAAGTCTTGTTGCTTGCGAGCCCGAGCTTAAACCATTCGCCTTCGCATGTTTTACCTTTGTAGTGGAACTTACCAAAACCAATTTTTCCAGCGATTACGAAAGGTTCGAATTCTGGAGCAGATTCGCGAATAAGGTCGAAAAGAGCTTGGATGTGCGAACGTCGGGGTTCATCGAGCATGGCGATGTACTCTTCCGGCGTAATGGCTGCGTTTGGTCCCGGCATGGTTTAAGTTACCCCCAAAAATTGACTACTGTCTGAGCACCCATCCGTTCGGGTCGACTATTGGAGTAGCGCCGTTGTAAGTGATCGTTGCTCGTCCGCCTAACATTGCGACGCGGTACGTCTTTCCGTTGTTGACGATGTCAACCGGCATATCAAATGGAAGACCTTCGGGCGTAACCCATTCCAATTTCATCACTCCATTTGACGCCTCGGACTTCAGGGTTGGTAGTTTGGATTGACGAACGTAAACCTCAAAGAACCAACGTAGGTCCTGCTTAGCTTCACCAGAAGCGATGGTTACGAAATCATCGGTTGTCACAATTCGCTGTGCTCGTCCATCGGTCCATCTTTCTGACTCCGCAGTCGGATACGCCATTTTTCGGATTGAACGAAGGAATGCATCATCGCCGACTAGGTAGCGCAACGCATGCAAGGTCAAAGCTCCTTTGTCATATATGTCCCCACCATACGCTTCACTAGAAGTCTGCTCTCGTGGCGCAACCGGAGCTTTATTGCTCACGTTGCGTCGACGATTTTTCATCGCGGCAAAATAGGCATCTTTACCGCGAATTTGTTCGATATAAAAGGTGTCCATGAAGCTCTGGAATCCTTCGTGAATCCACATATCTCGCCAATCATTGTTTGAAACAAGGTTAGCCCACCACTCGTGGCCAAATTCGTGAAGGAGGAGCCAATCGAGCCCGTCCGGTGCGAATCGAAACTTGTTGCCGTAGGCGATGGAAGTCGAGTGCTCCATGCCAAGGTGCGGCGAATCAACGATTCCAGATTTTACAGTTCTAAATGGAAAGGGACCGCAATACTGCTCCATAAACGCCATGTATTTTTTTTGCTCGGCAATGAGCTTAGGTGCTCTGTCTTTATTTTCGGGAAGCACATAGTAATGAATTGGAATGGTTTGACCCGCGATTGATTTGATGGAATCCTTGACTAACTCGTAAGGAGCGGCGTTGAACACGAGCGAATAGTTGTTGATCGGCAGTGCCATGTTCCACAAGAACGTGCTTGTTTTGTCGGCGTTTCGTTCAGTCTTTTCTA
>JAYUOQ010000349.1:0-3397 GCA_043760685.1 Armatimonadota bacterium
TTTGAAAAGCTAAAAGCCGCAAGAAACGAAGTTCTTGCGGCCATTTTGATATGCACTCAAATCTACTTTACTGAACGTCGTCGGCGAATCAAGGCTAAAGCGCCAAGGCCAAGAACTGCAAAAGTAGCAGGTTCAGGAACAACGGCGGTTCCGTTAACTCGAACGGCCATTTCCGTAGCCGTAAATGTGTTCCAAGCGCCGCCGCCGGTGCCATTATTGAAAATCATGGATCCGCTATTACCGGCGTTGTTAAATGCCCAGCCACCACTGAGGTTGGTGTCCGTTGTTTCAGCAACGATAAAGTAGTTGCCGGTCGTCAATAAAGGATTTAGCGCCGAAGTCAGGTTAAAACTGGTGACCAGCGTAGCGGGAGTCGTGACATTTACATTGATGGCTTCAAGCAGAGATCCTGGTACTCCGGCAGCATCCGTATAGAGTTTGACTGTGTAAATCCCTGTGCTGGAGTTGAAGTTTCCAAGGGGAATGTCCAAAGAGTCAAAAGTGTAGTTCCCAGTCACAGAAAAGCCCTGACCCATGAACTGTACGGTTGAGACTTGCCATCCGTTCTGCTGAAACCCCGGTGCTGTGCCGGCATAGGAATCATAAAGGACCGTCGCCTGCGCGGCGGCTACTCCACCGAGGGCGATTGTCATGACGATTGATTTTGTAAAGATGCTCTTCATAGTTGTTACCCCAAGTTCCCGGGTGGGACAATAAAAGTAAATTTGAATCTCTTGGCAAAAGCTAAGAGTTCGCTTCAAGTTTAGCAAAGGCAAGGCAAAAATACAAGGAGTTGATTGACATTAAGTATTTCTACCTGGAGGCAATTTCGGGGCTTGCGTACGTCCATTTTGATGCCTGATAACAAAAATATGTCCATTCCTTAACATTGAGATTGAGATAATACATAGGTCATGAAAAGAGCATTTACGCTAATTGAGTTGCTAGTCGTGATCGCGATCATCGCGATTCTGGCGGCAATACTATTTCCTGTTTTTGCCCAAGCAAAGGTCGCTGCAAAAAAGTCAGCCTGCTTAATGCATCAACGCCAAGTAGGAATCGCCCTTCAGCAATACATGGCGGAATCAGACGACAAGGTGTTTTTCTTTGCTCACGCAATTGACCCAAGTCGAACTCAGCCTTTGGTGCCACTTGGAGTTTCTCGTGAAAATCGTTGGTGGAACCAGATCCAGCCATATATGAAGAATCTAGATATGGTTGCATCTCCCAGTGATCCCTTGCAAAAACCTCATCCCCTTGAAGATGGCTCAGCCGGAAAGCCGTTGGTTAAGCGAAGTTACGTCGCAAATAGGGCACTGGAGGGTCTGGAGTTTAGCCAGATCGAACGACCAGCCGACATCGTGATCGTTACCATCAAAAACGGTGTTTACGATGACTCGTGGTTCGAGCCACCTAAGAATCTGTATCCGAAATCGGCTGGTAACCCTCCGGTTTTAGCGTTAGACCTTCAATCTGGTGGAGTCAATATGACTTTTGTCGATGGTCATGCCAAATGGCAATCCAAAGGACGAACCCTTAGCGATCCCTGCGGTTTGCCCTACAGCGGAGTTGACATCATGCGGCTTTATCCGATTCCCCCAACTCCAGGCAACCCTGGCAGAACAATGTGGCATCCAAACTGTCCGAACTGAGAACTAATCCAGCACGGTTATCTGAATCGTAACGATCTCGCCAACCGCGATCTGCTCCTGCTTTCTGATGTCCTTCTTAATCGGCAAGACGTATTGACCTAGCTTTGAGTCGGGGAAGATTGAGGTTCGCCAAGACGATTTCCCGACTAAAACCTCAACTCGAATCGAGCCAAACCCTTTTCGCGGAAATCGGTCCATCTCGCGAATCATTCCGCTGATTTCAGTCGGTAGCGAAGCAAACACCCATCCTCCGGAATGAAAGAGCCATGGCTCTGCGTCGAAGGTAAAGATTGGGTTCATGAGGATGTTCTGCGGTATCGCGTTCCGTCTGGTTCACGTTCAAAGTAACCACGATCGAACAGCTCCCGACGGAGTAGCGCCCAGTCTTCAAATGTGTGCCACTGCTTGAGAATTTGGTTGACTTCAACTTCGGAATAATTCGTTCCTCGATCAAATTTCTCGATTAAGTAGTCAAGAACGACAACCCGTCCCGCATCCTTGGCGGGCCAAACCGAAACTTGGCGATGCTTATTGAGAAAGCGTTCAATCATGACTAAATGGGGAAGTTCGCGACGATTTCCAGTTGATCGCCTTTCGGCGCAATCGAGATCCGTCGAGTTTCTGGTTTCAAAAACGACCCTTCTTGGTGAACGAAAACATCGCTGCTAGGCTCTCGTTGATATCCCCCCCGGACAAGCACATCGACGATAGCTTCTTGGTTGGCGATCGGTGTTGAGTAGAAATAGTCCGAGCCCTCCTTGGTTTTAACGCTCTTAAGGTGCTGGACGCGCACACCCACCATGTAGAACTGTTTGACAATGGACCGGGGTTTCGAGAGCATGAACCAGGCGACAAAGAGTGCGAGCCCAATTCCCAACCCAAACCAGATTCGCCGCTTCATTTGCTGCTTAAGAATAACACGGAATCGCGACAGGCGGTTCCAATGGTCCTGCCAAGCAACAGTAACAACCAATGGTGCGTAAGACTTAAGTTCGCGCTACACTTTGATTCGAGTGAGACCACATCTCGTTCGGGTCATTGGAAACGAGGGCAGACGACCATGAAGAACAAATTTCTAACGGATACAAGGGTAACAGGGCTGCTCTATTTGGGTTTGGCGCTAGCTGGAGGATTCGCTTTCATGTTCGCGAATGCCCAACTTTACGTTGCGGGTGACCCTTCTGCCACAACTCTTAATCTCATTCAACAAGAACCACTCGCCCGTCTAGGAATTGCTGTTGAATTACTTATGGTGACTTTCCAAGCGTTAGCTGCCGTCTGGTTCTTCAAGCTGTTTCGCAAACTGGATACCTTTAAGGCTGGACTAATCGCCGTCTTCGGAATGGTGAATGCCGTAACAACGTTGATCGCTACCGCATTGTGGCTAAGTGCCCTCAATTTCGCACTGGCAAATGGTACTTCCGCGTTGGCTCACAACACCTTCGGAATGCATGAAACAATTTGGAGCGTATCGGGCATCTTCTTCGGACTTTGGCTGGTACCAATGGGAATCCTTGCATCAAAAGCAAAAATGCCAAAAGCATTGGCAGCATTCCTCATTGCCGGGGGTGTTGGGTACGTAGCATCAACGTTTATTTCGATCCTACTTCCGGGCCAAAAGCTACTGATAAATCTGTTGACCATACCGGCAACGTTTGGCGAGTTGTGGATGATTGGCTACTTACTAGTTAAGCCTCGACTGAATGTCGACGAGTAGATATTGACTGCGCAATTGCGCAGTCAAT
>JAYUOQ010000350.1:0-3397 GCA_043760685.1 Armatimonadota bacterium
ATCCGTAAAGTAATTTCCATTCACATACGGTATCACTTCACCGTTCTTTTTGATGTCATTGAGATCAAGGACTACAAACATAAAGTCGCCGAATTCAAATTTGTCAAATCTACTTTTCATCCCGATGGTCGCCATCGCTTTATCCTTTGTACAGCGATCCATGTCGTGATTTCCCAAAACATGGATGATCGGAAGTTTGATTTCTTTGAACTTTTCGAGTAGTTCCTGTGAACCGGCATCTGAGTAACAGAAGTCACCCAATTGCAAAACGCAATCAAGGTTTTTTCGCGCTTTGACCGCATTTATAAAAGCGGTAGCTCGAGCCATGGCGTCGGGAGCAAGTCCGTAGTGAAGGTCGCTAATAACGGCGAACTTGAGAGGTTTTCGGAAATTGGGTTCCAATGGCAACGGAATCTCAAACCTTGAAACAAGGGCCAGGGAACCGAACTTGAGTAAATCTCTTCGTGTCATGGCTACGCCAATATTGGTTTGACGACCTTTCCGGAAACGTCGGTCAATCGGAAATTACGTCCCTGATACTTGTAGGTCAGTCGCTCGTGGTCAATACCGAGAAGGTGCATGATCGTGGCACCTAGGTCGTGAGCGTCAACACCATTTTTGACTACGTTGTAACCAAAATCGTCGGTTTCTCCGAAGGTCGTACCACCCTTGATGCCTCCACCAGCCATCCAAATACTGTAGCAAGATCCCAAGTGATCCCGGCCGTGGGCGTTAGGATTGTTGATATCGCCTTGGACAAAGACGGTTCGTCCAAACTCGCTACACCAAATAACAATCGTATCTTCTAAAAGTCCTCGTTGCTTTAGGTCTTTGACCAAAGCTGCGGACGCTTGGTCCGTGTCCCGACACTGCAATGCTAATTGGGTCGATAAGTTTCCGTGCTGATCCCAGCCTGAATGCATCAGTTGGACGAATCGAACACCTCGTTCGATCAATCGGCGTGCAAGAAGGCAATTGTGAGCATAGGAACCATTCTTCTCAACATCAGGACCGTACATTTCCAAAATGTGCTTAGGTTCTTTAGAAATGTCGGTGAGTTCTGGAACGCTGGTCTGCATTTTGAATGCAAGTTCATATTGAGTTATCCGTGTTTCGATTTCGGGGTCGCCATAATCCTGCAGCTTTTTACGATCGAGTTCCGCTATATCATCGAGGACTCCCCGTCGAAGTTCCGAGGACATTCCAGGCGGGTTGTTAAGATAAAGCACCGGGTCGCCGTCACTCCTAAACCGGACGCCTTGGTACTTAGAAGGCAAAAATCCGCTGCCCCAATAATAGTCATAGAAAAGCTGACCGCATGTCTTTTTCTCGTCGGCGCTGGTCATGACGACAAAGCTTGGAAGTTCATCCGTCATGTTTCCAAGGCCATACGATGCCCAAGCACCCATACTTGGTCGTCCGGGGATCTGGTTTCCGGTGAGGAAGTGGGTAACGCCAGGTGCATGGTTGACTGCTTCGGTATTCATCGAATTGATGAGACAAATTTCATCACTAATGCCGCCGGTGTATGGCAGCAATTCGCTGAGCCACATGCCCGACTTTCCATATTGCTTAAATGGCTTAATTGCGGGCAAAACGGGATATTTGGCTTGACCGGAAGTCATGGTTGAAAGTCGTGCCGCTTTGCGAATTGACTCTGGAAGTTCTTGCATTCGGTGCTTTTCAAGCCCTGGTTTATAGTCAAAGAGATCTATGTGTGATGGCGCACCACCTTGCCACAAGACAATCACTCGCTTCGCTTTGGGTTTAAAGTGAGGAAGTCCCGGCAAACCCGGTAAAGCGTGCTTAACCTGCTTGATTTGTCCAAATGATGACTCAGCGAGAAGGGAAGTTAGTGCCCAAGTGCTGAGCCCAGTCGCTGCCTTACCGAATAGCTGGCGACGAGAAATTCGTAGGTCACGTTCAAAGAAGGGATTCATGGTTACTCTCGGTTAAGTGCTTCGTCAAGGTTTAGGATTGCCAAGCATACGCTCGTCATGGATGCATGTTGGACCGGATCAAGATTGGAGTTTCTTATACTTTCTCCTTGAGCTAATAGCAGACTGGCTTCCTTTGGATTCTTTTTATAAAAGTCATTTGCTCGCAACAATGAGCGGCGCAATACGACCAATTCGGATTCCGATGGACGGCGAGAGCAAACTTGGCGGAATGCTTGCTTTAGTTGACCATCGCTAGTCGGAATCGGAAGCAGCACCCTTTGAGCCAAGTTGCGGGCAGCTTCTACCCACGTCACGGCGTTGAGAGTTGTTAGGGCGTGAAGTGGTGTCGATGTCTGTGATGATCGGACGGTACAAATTTGCCGAGAGCTGCTATCAAACATATCACCGGGAGCAACGGTTCTTCGCCAAAATGAATATATGCTTCGCCGGAACAGGTCCTTCCCTTTTGATTGAGGATAAGAAAAGTCTCTAGCTTCGGAAATGTTTAGTCCATCCCAAATTCCTTTTGGTTGGTAGGGATAAACCGGCTTTCCACCCATTTCGGGATTCAGCAATCCGCCAACAAACAGGACTTCGTCTCTTAGAATCATGCTCGGCATCCTGAACCTCGCTCCTCTTGCCAACAACCTATTGTCCGGATCATTAATCCTTAATTGAGGTGTCATTTTGGAAGATTGCCGATATGTTGCGCTGGTTACAATCAGCCTAATGAGCCGTTTTACATCCCACCCATGTTCACGAAAGTCAACTGCCAGCCAATCCAGGAGCTCGGGGTGGGTTGGTGGTTCGCCTTGAAGTCCATAGTTTTCTGGAGTCCTGACGAGGCCCTTTCCAAACAACATTTGCCAAAATCGGTTTACTTGCACTCGAGACGTTAACGGATTTTGTGGACTGACAACCCATTTAGCAAAGTCGAGCCGGTTTTTCGTTGGTTCACTTGGTTTTGGCAAGGATTCAGGTGTGCTTGGAGAAACCTCAGCTAGCGGGGAAGTGTAGTCGCCCCGACTGAGAATCCGGGTTTTTCGAGGCGACTTATCTGACATGACCATGACCCTCGGAACTTCTTGCTTAAGCGCATTGAGTTTGTTGGTTATGACGATTCGATAGTCACGTCGCGCCTTTACATCAGGTCTGAGTCCTTGATTAAAAAATGCTTCCCTTACCTTGTTCTTCTGGTCGTTTGTTCGCTTATCTCGTTCGACTGCAAGGATCGCATCGATTTCTTTGTTTCCGGTTGGGTAGCTCTTCTCCCAAACCAATTGTCCAGCATCGTCTTCGTCTCCAGGCTTGATTTTTGCATTCTCAAGTTTCAGCTCTTCTTCGAGTTGGCTCATCGTTGAAAGTTGGTCTTTCGATCCCGCATATATCCAAGGCTGGGCTATAAAGTGCTTGCCATCATTGTCACTAGGCACTCCTGTTTCCGGAACATTATTGAA
>JAYUOQ010000351.1:0-8863 GCA_043760685.1 Armatimonadota bacterium
CGACGGTGCGGTCTATACCACCGTTCATGGTCCCCAACCGACCAGCGAAGGCGGTGCCCTAGAAGAGGGTTCAACGAACGACAAAGTTTGGACGATTAAGGTCAACGGCGAGCCGGTCGCTGTCAAACCGCGATACCGTGGACACTACATCGATGTCCTTGACCACAGCCTCGTTCATTTTCAGTACGATTTTGCGGTCAAAGGCAAAGTATTGCGGGTCAACGAAACCCCTCAACTCCTTTGGGAATCGGGAAAGCCAGTCGGGCTCAGAAGGCAGTTTAGCGTTGGAAACTATGTCAATGGCCAATTTCAGGGCCAAGCGCTCGATGGAGCTACGATCCAAGTCGCTTTAGGCAAGACCAACGGATTGCTCAAGAATTTCAAGTCAATGGGTGGAAAGCTATCTGTCGCCAAAGGTCAAAACGAGTTCGAAATTGACGGAAACCTTTGTACGGTTTATGCCTTTTTCGATGCACCAAAGACTTCGCCAAGTGTAGAGCTTCAGCCTAGCGAACTACTCGCCTCGATTAGCCCCCAAGGCGGCGGCAACCAATCAAAGGCCGACCTTCGGGAGCCTGGACTCGCATTTCGGGCTTATCAACTTGACCGAGCCATGCTCTACATCCCTCGGCTTGTTCCTAACCAAACTCCAAACATCAACCGAAAGATCGATCAAATCGCCTTTTCCGATGCCAGTGACTTTGGAATCAAGGACAAATTCTACGCAAACATTTCGGGCTGGATAAAAGTTGAAGCTGGTGGCCTGTACAAGTTTCGCCTTGGCTCTGACGATGGTTCGCGATTGATGATCAAGAACGAGAAAATCATCGACAACGATGGAATCCATGAAGCTACGTCGTTAGAAGGCTCGGTCGAACTGGGTCCGGGGTCCCATCCACTAAGACTTGAATACTTTAACAACACTCCCGAGGAATTCCTTCAGCTTGAATGGAAAAAACCAGGAGACGCGAACTGGGAACTGGTTCCCGAAGAGGCGTTCGAAACGATTGCCGACGAGGTCCATGTTGTCAGCCCCGGATTCAAAAAGGTCATCGACCTCTTGTTCCCACAGCGACCCGGCGATGGTCGACCCGAAACAAGCGTCCATCCGTCGTTCGATCTTTCGACCCCACGACCAAAGGACTTCAATCCTGTGGTTGGCGGAATCGACTTCTATCCCGATGGACGAATGTTAATCTGTACTTGGGACCCCGATGGTGCGGTGATCGAAGTTACTGGAGCCCAATCGGGCGATCCATCCCAAGTCAAGATCCGAAGAATTGCAACCGGACTTGCCGAACCGCTCGGAATCAAGATCGTCGGCAAGGATATTTATGTCTCCCAGAAGCAAGAGATCACGCGTCTGCGTGACCTCGATGGCGATGGCATGATCGATGAATACTATGCGTTAGCCAACGGATTTGGCGTGACATCTAACTTTCATGAGTTCACCTTCGGCTTAGTATTCGACAAGGGATTCCTGTATGCGAACCTTGCGATCGGAATTGACGCTGGCGGACGCAGCACTGCCGAGCAAAACATCGACCGCGGTCGTACCGTCAAAGTCAACATCAAAACTGGGGACTATGAATTCATTTCTTCCGGACTTCGAACCCCCAACGGGATAGGGAAGAATGCCAAAGGCGAAATATTCATTACCGATAACCAAGGTGACTGGTTACCGTCCTGCAAACTCATCGAACTAACTCCCGGCTCATTCTATGGCAACCGGTCTGTTGATCCAAACGGAACAAAAGGACTGAAGGAAGTGCTCCCGGTTTGCTGGTTCCCTCAGGGTGAAATTGGAAACTCGACAAGCCAACCGGCTCCATTCGAATACGGTCCGTACAAAGGGCAAATGATTGTTGGAGACGTGACTCACGGTGGCTTAAAGCGCATTTTTATGGAGCGGATTAATGGTCGATATCAGGGAACGGCTTTTAGAATGACTCAGGGACTCGAATCTGGAATAAACCGTGTCGTCATAGGACCTGACAAAGCCATCTATGTCGGTGGCATTGGTTCAACCGGCAACTGGGGACAAGAAGGGAAGGAACGATTTGGACTCCAGCGTCTAGCTTACAATGGCAAAACTGCATTTGAAATGCTTGCCATCCGACCAATGAAAAACGGGGCAGAAGTCGAGCTGACCAAGCCAATGAAGGACAATGGATTGCCGCTGTATTTGTCCGATTACTTTGTATCTAGCTGGACCTACGTTCCTGAAAATACGTACGGTGGTCCTAAAGTCGACGAAAAACGGTTGGAAGTCAAGTCAGTATCGATCTCGAAGGATCGAAAGAAGCTCTTCCTTGAGTTTGATGGAGAAGCATCAAATCGTATCGTCTACTTCAAGCTACCTTCTGAGTTGCAGTCCGTCGATGGAGACTTGCTTTGGTCTACCGAAGCTTGGAGTACGGTAAATTCTGTTCCCAATCGAGTTGGCAAAGTTGCTCCAACTAATGCAGTCGCCACGAGAAGCATCCTGAGCGCAGAAGAAAAAGCTCTCGGCTTCCAGTTCCTGTTTGACGGCACAAGCCTCAGCGCTTTTCGAGCCTACAATAAGAAAGAAATGCCAAAAGGCTGGGTTATTGCCGACGGAGTAATGGCTTACGTTCCCGGCGTAGAAGGCGGCGATATCGTCTCACGAGACCAGTTTACGGACTTTGATCTTCGCTTAGATTGGAAGATCGCTGAGGGCGGAAACTCGGGAATCATGACCCATGTTAAGGAAATGGAGGGCGCTGCAACGTTCCAATCAGGAATCGAAATGCAGGTGCTTGACAATGATCGACACGGCGATGGCAAGAATCCTTTGACCTCGGCCGGTTCGGCTTACGGGCTCTATGCCCCAACTCAAAAGGTTTGCCTCCAAGCAAACGAGTGGAATTCAGCCCGAATTGTGAGCAAAGGAAATCATGTTGAGCACTGGCTAAACGGAGTCAAGATTGTTGAATACGAAAAGGATTCGGCTGATTTCAAAGAAAAGTTGGCGAAGAGCAAGTTCAAAGATTGGAAAGACTTTGCCAAGTATTCAGTTGGCCATATTGCATTCCAAGATCACGGAGATGTAGTAGCCTATCGAAATATCCGAATTCGGAAACTTTAGTCCTATGATTGAATCCAAGGCCCTCGCCATACAACCTGAGCGAACCGTTTCTGAGATTGACTATGCAACTGCATTAGCTCGATACAAAAAGGGAACCGAGGTTACTTGGATTCACATCTTTGACGAGGATGCGGTTGCGGTTGCAAAGCAATTAGAAGAGGACTTTAACTTTCATCCGGTTGCCATCGAAGATGCCGTCGGAAGAGACGAGCGACCCGAGCTGAAGGAGTTCGACGATCATGTTTTTCTTGTTGCCCCTGCGGTTGTGGGCTTCGGCAACGGTGAGGATGATTACGATGAAGTCGGAATCTTTATAAAAGGTCAGACGTTAGTCACCGTCTCTCACATCAAGATCCCATGTCTTTTAAATCTTTGGAAGCGTTGGGAAACAAAAATGATCATCACCCAACCGGAAGTTGGTTACATTGTTTTCGCCTTATTGGATTCAATTCTTGATGACTATTTTCCGCAACTTGATGCGATCGAAGATCGCGTCGACGAAATTTCTGACCGAATTTATGAAGGCGATATTCATCGGATGCGGGATTTGCTGGGCATCAAACGTCAAATGCTCCATATGCGGCGACGGCTCGGACCGTTTCGTGATGTGATGAATTCCCTTTTACGAAGAGATCTCGATTTTGTTACCGACTCCGTGGCACCATACTTCCATGACCTATTCGATAACACATTGCGGCTTACCGAGCTCGTAGACACCAACCGAGACGCCCTTACGGGGCTATTGGACATCCACCTCTCGACCGTCTCAAATAACCTGAACCAAGTTATGAAGAAGATGACGGTCATCTCAACTGTCCTCATGTCTTGCGCCCTCATTGCTGGTGTCTACGGGATGAACTTCCACGATATGCCAGAGCTCGGGTGGAAGTATGGATATGCCTTTTGCCTCGCATTGATGATCGTGACGAGCTTGGGAATTCTTTGGTTGTTTAAGCGCAAAGACTGGCTCTAAAAATAATCAAAATACACAAAACAAAAGGGCCGACTCCTCACGGAATCAACTTTCTACAACCTGTTGACTAACTTACTTAAGCGCTTCAGCGCCACCGACGACTTCCAAGATTTCCTTGGTAATCGCGGCTTGTCGCTCTCGGTTTGCCTTCAGGGTCAATGTTTGGATCATCTTGCCTGCGTTATCAGTTGCCGCCGTCATTGCGCTCATTCGAGCTCCAAATTCAGAAGCAGTAGATTCAAGCATCGATTGCCAAATCAGGGTCTTAAAGTAGCGGGGAAGTAGCGAGTTCAGAACAACATCGGCACTTGGCTCAAATTCAACTTCGCCGCCACCAATCGCTCCATCAGTTTCAGGTGCTTCTATTGGAAGCAATTGAACGCACTGTGGAACCTGTCGAACTGCCGAATAGAACTTCGAATAAACGACCCAAACTGCGTCAACTTCTCCTGATTCAAACATTTCCTGAGCCTTTCGAGTCAAGGAAACTGCATCAACCAGTCTTGCTCCGGCAGAAGGTGCCGAATAGTTATCTACCACAGCGAAACCTCGCTTGGTGAAGAACATATTTGCCTTTTTACCGTAAGTGATCAATTTCAACGGTTTGTCTTCAATTGTTTTAAAAAAGTCCGTCGCTTTTCGAATGATCGAAGTATTGAATCCACCAGCCAATCCACGGTCGGAAGTGAGAACAATTACAAGAACGTTCTTAACTTCTCGCTTGGTCAGCAAAGCGTGTTCAGGCAAGCTGCCCGAAGCCGACATGCTGGTCATAATGTCCATCAGCTTATCGGCATAAGGTCTGGCTTCCAGCACGCGATCCGTTGACTTCTTGAGACGCGCTGCGGCAACCAGCTTCATCGCTTTCGTGATTTGCTGGATGTTCTTCGCGGCGCGAATACGTTGTCGGATCTGTTTTAGCGTTGCCATGTCTTACTTGCCAAAGGTGTCTGCGAATTCTTGGATACCCTTCTTCAACTGCTCTTCCATTTCTTTCGAAAGGGCCTTAGTTGATCGAATGGATTCAACAACATCGCTGTACTTGCCATGAATGTGCTCAAGAACTCCGACTTCAAACGCCTTAACTTGGTCATTCCGAATTTCATCAAGAACACCCATCGAACCAGCGTAGATTGCAATGATCTGATCAACAACATCTTTTGGAGAAACCAAGTCTTGCTTCAGCAACTCAGTAAGTCTTTGACCTCGAATGAGCTGCATTTGCGTTGACTTATCAAGGTCAGAAGCAAACTGAGCAAAAGCGGCAACGTCGCGGAACTGAGCCATTTCTAGCTTGAGTTTTCCAGCAACCTGCTTCATCGCCTTAATTTGGGCGTTTCCACCGACACGGCTAACCGAGATACCAACGTTAATTGCGGGTCGAACGCCAGCAAAGAAGAGGTCAGGCTCAAGGTAGATCTGTCCGTCCGTAATCGAAATTACGTTGGTCGGAATGTATGCCGAAACGTCTCCAGACTGAGTCTCAATGATTGGAAGTGCTGTCAGAGATCCACCGCCTTTTTCATCGGAGAGCTTTGCGGCTCGCTCGAGCAATCGGGAGTGAAGGTAGAAAACGTCTCCGGGATAGGCTTCTCGTCCTGGTGGTCGTCTGAGAAGGAGCGAAACAGCTCGGTATGCTTGGGCTTGCTTCGTAAGATCGTCGTAGATGACCAACGCGTGCATTCCGTTGTCCCGATAGTATTCGCCAATCGCTGCACCTGCAAACGGAGCAAGATATTGCTCAGCGTTTGAATCGGCGGCTGAAGCGAGAACAATAGTGGTGTACTCAAGCGCTCCGTTTTCTTCCAGAGTCTTTACAACACGAGCAACGTTGGACGCCTTTTGTCCGCATGCAACATAGATGCAATAAACTGGGCTGCCGCCAGGCTCGTGAGTCTTCTTCTGGTTGATGATCGTATCAATACAAATCGCAGTTTTTCCAGTTTGTCGGTCGCCGATAACGAGTTCTCGTTGTCCACGTCCAATGGGGATCATCGCGTCAATTGCTTTGATACCAGTCTGAAGTGGCTCAGTAACAGGTTGTCGCTCGACTACGCCTGGTGCAACGGTTTCAAGTCGTTGGAAGGTGTCGGAAGCGATCGGACCCTTGTTATCGATTGGCTGACCAAGTGCGTTAACAACTCGACCCAAAAGGGCCTTGCCAACTGGTACTTGGATAATGCGTCCGGTTTCTCGAACTGCATCGCCTTCTCGAATTTTGGTGTCTTCTCCGATCAAAACCGCGCCAACGGATTCTTCTTCCAAGTTAAGCGCGAGTCCAACTACACCATGAGGGAACTCAAGAAGTTCTCCCATTTGGCAGTCAGGCAGTCCGTAAATGCGGGCAATGCCGTCTCCAACTTGGATAACGGTTCCAACGTGCTCCTTTGACGCAGTCTTGTCAAACTGCTCAAGTTGCTGTCGGAGGATGTCTGTAATTTCTTCTGGTCGAATGGCCATTTGTGTTATGCCTGTTTAAGGGTGTCTTGTCGAAGCGATTCTCGGAGTCTTGAGAAAGACCCTCGAACGCTACCGTCGATTACAAAATCTCCATAAGCCACGCGAACACCGCCCACGAGACTTGGATCAATTGTATAAGTTGTTTCGAGTTTCTTTCCGAGCTTTTCGCCCAGTTTCTCCTCGATGTTTTTTTGCTCTGCTTTTGTAAGCTCAACTGCACTTGCGATCGTGAGGTTGATGGTTCCGCCATCAGCCCGACGCAAAGCACTATATTCTGCTCTAATGGAAGGCAATTCTTCGTCACGTCGCTTCTCAAGCATCAGCTTGACAAACCGACAAGTTAGAGCCGTGATTCGATCGCTAAAAACCTTGTCGAAAAGAGCAATCTTTTCTGTTCGGTCTCTATTTGGGCTAAGCAAGAAAGCACGAAAGTCTCCGTCATTCTGCAACAAGGTTTCAATCGTAACTAAATCCGATTCAACACTTTCAACCTCTTTCGAGGCCTTTGCAGACTCATAAAGAGCTGTAGCATAACGACGACTTACGCGATCTTCAGCCACTTACTTAACGACCTCCAAATCCTTAATGAAATCAGCAACCAACTTTCGGTTGGTGTCTGAGTCCATGTTCTTGCCAACAACCTTTTCGGCAGCTGCCAAAGCGAGGTCGGTAACGTGAACTTGAATTTCTCGAAGAGCTTTTGACTTTTCTCCCGCAATTTCTTCTTGAGCTTGCTTGATTAGCGCATCAGATTTCGAGGCCGCTTCGGCCATGAGACTTTGTCTCAAAGTTTGAGCTTCCTTGATCTGTGAATTAATCTTGTCGCGAGCATCTGCTTCCGTTTCAGCTAGTTTTCTTTCGTAGTCCGACTTCATAGTCGCCATTTCAGAGCGCATGTTCTCAACTTCCGAAAACGTGTTTTCGAGGTTGGTGTTTCGCTCTTCAATCGCACTACCAAGTGGGTTCAAAAAGAATGACTGAATGACGGGGAACAGCATCAGGAATACGCCGATCGATCCAAGCGTTTTCCCTGGTTCCAAATCAATTGGAAGACCCTGAATAGTGCCTTGATGCTCGGTTCCCGCGCCGATAGTCTGATTCAGCATCACACCGCCAACAACAAGGATCGCGCCTAGCACGATCAATACTGGTTTTGGTACTCCGCCTGATTGTTTAGTTTCTGCCATGGTATCAATGCTGCGCCTCGACCACTAGGACGAGGCGCAATTTTAATGAATAACTAGCCGCCGCCGACGAGACTCTTACCTAAGAAGAGAGTCAAGAGGAAGATGAGCTCAACGAAAGCCATAGCAATAAGCATGACTGTCTGAAGCTTTCCTATTGCCTCTGGTTGTCGCGACATACCTTGCATCGCACCGTTTCCGATAAGCCCGAGACCAATGCAGACGCCGAGCATCGCAATTCCGTATCCTACGAAGTTGTACATGTTCTTTTTATATTTCCTTTTTTTTCTTTTAGTTGCCTAAAATCGTTTTTTTAATGTGCTCCAGCCGCCTCGTGACCATGATCATCATGTTCGTGGTGCGTCACAAGTGAAATGTAAACGCACGTGAGGAGACTAAAGATGAGTGCCTGAACCACGCAGGTCAGGAGTTTGATGGGTATGAGCAAGGTTCCCGCAGGGACCCAGTCGAGGTGCATGGCATGACCAGCGACTTCGCTGATCTTGGCGGCAGCTTGGTGACCTCCATCAATGTTTCCGAAGACTCGAAGACTAAGGGAAAGGTTCTTCATAATCTCGGAAATCAATTCAATGATGAAAATCATTCCTGAAATCAAAACGAGAGGACCGGTAAGTTTCGGACCTGCAAAGTGCTTAATGTGACCAAAGAAGCCGTTGGCTTTGATTCCTTGGTACTGAACGTAACCGATCGAAATCAGTGCCATGCCAAGGTTGAAGTTAAAGTCAGCGGTTGGGGCATGGGGAGCAAACAACGAAACGATGTTCGAGACAAAAATTACCAACCAAAAGGTCGCAATCATTGGCATGTATTGTCGACCATGCGGTCCGATCGTACCTACAACCATATTCTCAAGAAATAGATAGAGCTGTTCGGCGGCTCCGGCCAGCCAACCTTTGAATACCCGACCATTGAATCCCTTCTTTGCAAAGTGAAGGAGTGCAAAAAGAATAATGAGCGTGATAATTAAGTAACCAAACACGTTCGCAAAGCTAACGTGGTGCTCCTTGGGTTCAGCTTTATGCATGGCCTCAGTCTTTGCTAAGAGAGTCGTGCTGAACTGAGTTAAATCCATTGGCTGAAGAGTCCGTACTTGTTTTTGATTGGTGTTGTGCCCAC
>JAYUOQ010000352.1:0-8855 GCA_043760685.1 Armatimonadota bacterium
ACGACTACTCCTTGGACGATCCCGGCTAATTTAGCTTGCGCCTTTCATCCTGAGTTCAACTATGACTTAGTCAAGGTGGGGCAAGATCATTATCTCGTCTTGCAAGACTTGGTACCAAAGATTGCTGAAGCACTTAACTGGGAAAACCCGACAACGGTGAAAACTCTCGAAGGAATCAACTTCGAGAACATGACCTTTAAGCACCCGATCTTTGACCGACCGAGTATTGCGGTTATGGCTACCTACGTCACCACCGAAGATGGAACTGGCGTTGTTCACACTGCTCCAAGCCATGGACGGGACGACTTTTATACGGGTCAAGCGTACAATCTTGCGGTTCCTAACACTGTTGATGAAAAAGGCGTCTTGACTCACGAGGCGGGCGAATTCGAAGGCGTTTACTTCAAGAATTGCGACACGGTGGTTGTTGACCGTCTGCAAGAAGTTGGGAATTTGCTTAAGTCATACGACTATTCGCACAGCTACCCTTATGCCGAACGTGACGGACAGCCGATCATTTATCGAGCGACCGAACAGTGGTTTGTTTCTCTTGAGCATGACGAATTACGATCCCGAATGCTTGCAAGTATTGAAACGGTTAAGTGGTATCCACCCCAGGGACAAAAGCGAATCGAAGGAATGATTCGAAATCGCCCTGATTGGTGCATTTCGAGACAGCGACCATGGGGAGTCGGGATTCCGATCTTTTATGGCAAAAAGTCGCGAGTTCCTGTTCTTGATCAGGTTGCCATTGAGGCGGTCGCTTGTCTAGTCGAACGGGAAGGCTCTGATGCTTGGTTCCTTAAAGACGCTTCGGAAATCCTGCCGAAAGGCTTCACACACCCGGAAACGGGCGAGACCGAGTTTGATAAGGAGACCGATGTCCTTGATGTTTGGTTTGACTCAGGCGCCACGCATATGTGCGTTTTCGAAGGAAATGTTTACAAAGAGTGGCAAGAAGCCCTTCCGGCTGACTTGTATTTAGAAGGTTCTGATCAGCATCGTGGATGGTTTAATTCTTCGCTCATCCTTGGACAAGCGATTCGAAACCAAGCTCCTTACAAGGCAGTTGTGACCCACGGATTTGTCACTGATGGAGAAGGACGCAAAATGTCCAAACGACTCGGAAATGTTATTGACCCAGTCATCGCATCGGAACAATATGGTGCTGATGTGCTTCGATACTGGGTTGCGGGTACGGACTATGTCAATGACGTCCCTTGTTCCGATGCGATCCTTAAGCAGTTTGGCGAAAGCTATCGAAATGTTCGTAACGCACTCCGATTCCTCATTGGAAATTTGAAGGGATTCAATCCATCGATGGCTCCAGCAACATTGCACGAAGTCGATGAGTGGGTTGTTGAACAAGCCGACTTGTTAGTAGACGAGTGCTTCGAAGCCTACGAAGGCTATGATTTTGGTGCCGTCATGACCGGGGTCCATAACTTCTGCCGTCAGCAACTCTCGGCGTTTTACTCCGATGCAATCAAGGATTTCATGTATTGCGACCGAGAAGATAGCGAGCGACGTCGAAGTGGGCAATATGCTTGCTATAGCGTTGCCAAAGTCTTGGCACAGCTAGTGGCTCCAGTTTTGGTTCACACTGCTGAGGAAGCTTGGACGAAGATGCACGAAACCATGGGTATTCCCTGTGAATCGATCCATATGTCCGTGATTAAGCGACCGGATTCTTCCCGATTGCAAGACATCGAGGCGTCGGATATCCAAATCCGGTTCTCGATGCTTCAGGCAGTGAGGCAGTCCGTGAATGGTGCTTTCGAGCTATACAAGGGGACGGACGGAATCAAGAACTCTCAGGAGGTAGTGGTTTTCATCACTACCGACCAAGAGACACACGACATGCTTGAATCTTTCACTCGTGCAGAACTTGCGAACTATTTGAAAGTCAGTTGGGTTGAACACTTTGTGGGAGAATCAGAAGTCCGTTTTGATCGGTCACCTTATTACGAATGTATTCGTTCCAGAGTTCGACGCCCTGACGTAGAGAGCGTTGAAGTCGATGGAGAATCAGTGTATTTAAGTAAGCGAGACCGAGAGGCACTCGGTCTATGAAGTCGAAGCGACTAATCTTGTTTTGGATGGTCATGCTCGGGACCATCGCCTTTGACCAATGGATCAAGGCTTGGGCCCGAGGCAACCTCAATCAGGGGCAATCTTGGCGAGGCGGACCGTGGCACGGCGTTTTTGAGATCACACTTACCTACAACAAAGGTATCGCGTTCGGAATGATGCAAGGCGCGGGGCTCATCATGACGCCAATTGCGATCATTATTGCCGGCGTTGCAATTCGAACGATCTACAAGAACGCCAACGAAACGGCTTGGGGTTCGGTTGCACTCGCCCTGCTCGCCAGTGGCGCATTGGGAAACCTCTACGACCGAGTCTTTATGAAACATCTCGGGGTGACGGATATGTTCTTGCTTCGGCTGAGCAATATTACGGGAGGACGCCTCAACGACTTTCCCGTCTTTAACGTTGCCGATTCCTGTATCAGCGTTGCTATGGTGATGCTTCTGATTTCTTGGTCGAAGCAGTCAGCCGACGAGAAAGCAGAACCATCATTGGCGCAAGAACCAGCGCTGGAAGATAGTTCGCTGTAGGCAATTTTTTGATGCTGAGAAGTGAGAGACCGATCGCTAACATGATTGGCCCACCTGTGCCTTCCAATTCTGCCAATAAGCCTTGATCGTTTTTGAGCGAAGATAACGGTCTCGCGGCCAAAGTAAGGGCTCCCTGGAAGATCAGCACGAAAGCAGCTGAGAAAAGGACTCCGACTCCGAGTGAAGCGGCAAGAAATATTGCCGCGACTCCGTCCATCGTTGACTTGAGCGATAGGAGTTCCGATTTACCTTCGAGTCCATCCTGAATGCAACCAAGAAGGGTCATTGGTCCAATGCAAAACAGGACACAAGACGCGACAAATCCTTCACTAAAGGTTCCTCCGCCGCCAACCGAGTGCTTCACCCAATCGGCAATGTGCTCGAGTCCAACTTGGATCCCAAGGAATAAACCGATAATCCCACCTAGGGCAATTGAGCCGGCAATAATGAGGATGTTCTTTGATCCAAGAAACATTTTCATTCCTAAACCCATCGTGACAAGTCCCAGGCCACCAAGAGCAACTTGTTGGGCAGATTCAGGGATGAACTTCCCAATCAACAGCCCAACAACGGAACCCGCCGCTACGGTAACAGTATTAAGAATGGTTCCTTTCATGGTGCTGGTTCTGGCTCCTTGTGTGATCCTACCGCAACCACGATGATGCCCCATGCCGCCTGAGCCGCCATTGCGACGGGAAAAGTAAGTCCTAGGGGAAGGCTGTACATCGCAATTCCGACTGGACCAAAGTACATGATGCAGGTCGCATAAAGAGGGAAGAAGCGCTTCCAAAATTCTCCTTGCTTAAGTTTTGCGATCGCTTTCTCCAATGAGAAGCCAGTATCTCGGTATAGAAAAGTTAACGTTGCAAGGGGCATCGAAAAGAGTGGGGAATAGATTAGTTGGTCTATCGCAAGCTTCTTGGCAATTGTTCCTGGAGAAACGTCATTTCCAATTGCAACATTCATCCAATCGTAAAGCATATTGATTGAAATTCCGATTGTAGCAAAGTAGACCATCCGCAATACGAGGTCCTTCCATGTCAATTTCTCTCCCTTAAGTCCAGTAAGTTGTTTTGCAATTTCAGGAATGACAATGCTCACAAACCAAATCATCCCAACAACAAACGTGAGGGGACCAATTGATGTCTTGAATGCGTCAATTCGGCTGGGTAGGTTTTGGAAGGAAGGAACGGTGTAGAAAAGCACTACGAAGACGAGAAAGCAAAACTGGATAAGAAGAATGGGACGCCAATTATCCTTGACTGCCTTGATTCCGGGCGCCATGAGCGACCGAAAGTTCAAGCTAATTCACCGAGCAATGCAAATCGAATAACCAACAAGTGGTTGTACCACGAATACGAACATGGGCGATGGCAAAGGGGAATTTGATAGAACGTTCAAATTAAGCCACAATATAGTCCTTCATTAGCCCATGCCAAGCGTCACCTATGAACTCCTATCTGTCTGCCCCCACACTGGCGCCCGGCGTGGACGATTACACACGCCACATGGCACGGTCGAGACTCCATTTTTCATGCCGGTAGGTACGCAAGGGACGGTAAAAACGGTTGGCTCCGAAGACCTTGAAGGATTCGGTTTTGAGCAAGTTCTGTCGAACACTTATCATCTCTCCCTACGACCCGGTGCTGACCTCATCGAAAATTTTGGCGGGCTACATGAGTTCATGTCTTGGAATCGGGCAATTTTGACTGACTCCGGCGGATACCAAGTTATGTCTCTCAGTGACATGCGAACCATCAACGATGATGGTGTGAAGTTCAAATCTCACCTTGATGGGTCGACCCACTTCCTGAGTCCAGAACGGTCCATCGAAATTCAAGCCCAACTTGGTGTCGATATTTCGATGATGCTCGACGAGTGTCCGCCGTACCCTTGTACTCGAGACGAAGCCGCAGCAGCCATGCAACGAACCCATCGATGGGCAACAAGGAATCTATCAGCGAGAAAAAATGACCAAGCAATTTTTGGAATTGTTCAGGGCGGCGTACATATGGACCTTCGGACGGAGTCCGCGCAAACAATTTCGGAATTAGAGTTTGAAGGAGTGGCGATTGGTGGTGTATGCGTCGGTGAACCAACCGAAATGCAGTATCCCGTTGTGGCTCATACTGCACCTCTTTTGCCTACGAACAAGGCGAGGTACCTCATGGGCGTTGGGCATCCCAAAGATATTCTGCATGCCGTTTCATGTGGAGTTGACATGTTCGATTGCGTGCTACCAACTCGAATGGCAAGGCATAACTGCCTGTACACCTTGCAAGGGCGGATCAATTGCCTTGGCGCGAAATGGGCCGACCATAAGGGACCGTTTGACGAACACAGTGTTTTTCCTCAAACTGAACGATATTCCGCCGGATACGTTCGGCATCTTTTCAAAGCGGGTGAGCCCCTCGGGGGCAGGTTAGCCACCCTTCATAACTTAGCGTTCTATGCTCGACTGATGCGCGAGATTCGAGATGCAATTGTGCAAGGTACATGGCTACAGTTGTTGGAACGCTACAAGAACGCCTAATCCCGGTATTTGAACCAGGTTTGACCTGTTAAATGTGCCTTATTGGCATGATTTTGACTGGAGTGCTGCTCATAGAAATACCGATACCGAAAGGAGAGGGATTACTGTGGATCGAAAAATTATTTTAGGAGTTGCGCTTACATTTGGTTGTGCAATGTTATCTGGCCAAGCTTTTGCTTACTCAACAAGTCTCATCAACTTTCCAATTGCGGACATGCTCAAGCACCGTGAGGGACTACATATATTTGGTGGTGGTGGATATGCCCGTAACGTCAACAAGGGTTTTTCTTGGTATCAAACCAGCACGTTCGGACTATTTGACAAGGCAGAAGTAGGATTTTCCAACGACTTTCTGGGCAGTACTCTTTTGGATGCCAAAGTGCAAATTTACGATGCGCCGAAACAGGGCGTTTCCGTCAGCTTCGGAATCAACCGCTACGACACCGTTACACGAACAAGCGACACCTATGTTGCCTTTAGGAAGGACATGGGCAATTTCCGATTTCACGCCCAAGCATACAAGGCCGAAAAGATCGTTGGAGTCTTTGGTGTGGATTTTGGTTGTGCTGGCGGTTGGAGCGGTGCCATTGAGCATGTCACCGGGCACGATAGTGAAATCTGGCTGGCAATGAACTCACCCGTTTTTGCCGAGCGCTTTTCGGTAATGGTTGCAACGCGAGCACCATGGGACGGTGGACCTGGAATCCAATACCAGGCCTGCCTTAACTATGGGTTTCGGTTCTAACCTACTTTACAAGCCGAATTGAATCTCGGTTAATCCTGTCACCATCATGAATTTCATCGTTCTTGATGGTGATTTTGTCGCCAACTGCAAACTTCTTAACCTTTCCGCAAATGGTGTGCTGAGGCGATAGAGTAATCGTATAGCGCAGTACATCTCGTCGGACGACGATGGTGTCAACAACTTCGCTTCCCAATCGGAAAGCAGGCTTGATCATTCTCTCGACTGAGAGGACTTCGAAGGAAGTGTCTTGAAATGTTGACGGTGCGGTGAACAGCATGATGGTTAATTAATACACATCATATGCCAAAACTGGCAAACAACGACTATTCGTCTATGCGACTGAAATAAATAACCGTAACGGTATGGGTTGGCGTGATCAGGTCTCCATAGACTCGGCTCAATAGTCCAATAACGTCGTCCTGAGTTCGGAATTCAGGGTTTTCCCGTTCAATATCCCTTGGCGAAAGCTCGGAAATTGGCTTCACTTCAACTCGATCGATGATCGCCGAATACAGCTTTTGTCGCCGTCCGAATCGTGGACCAATCGTAACCCACACAACCATGCCCTCTTCGTATTTGTCGCCCTTATCACCCATGCGGATGGTAACGGTCTTGCGATTATTTTTAAGAACATCGCCATAAAGATCAGAGTAGAAGTTAAGAGCAAACATTGGGATCAACTACAATTGTTGCGGAAGCGGACAACAAAACGCAAACCTGAATGATGATTTGGTTCATTTTTATCCTCGCAACTCTCTACATAATGGCACTCGTTGGGGTTGCTTTGTGCTTTGTCTATCCATTTCGCGTCCCCATTTTTCTTTCACCCGGCTTTTTAGGCACTGCGCAAGAAACTACAGAATTTGTCGATCCAGCGACGGGGAAGCTCCTACGAGGCTGGTGGGTTCCCAAAGATGACACCAACGCAGTCATGATTTGCTGCCACGGCTTTATGATGAATCGAGCCGAACTGGCACCATTTGCGTCCCGATTCAAGGATAAGTCCCTGGCTTTCCTCTTTTTTGACTTTCCGGCTCATGGAAGCTCCCAAGGCAAAAAATCTGGATTTGGGTTTCGAGAAAAGACGGCTGTGGTTGCCGCCGTAGCCGAAGCCAGAAAGAAATATCCGTCCGCAAAGATTATTTTGACTGGTTCGAGCATGGGAGCGGTTGCTAGTTCTTTTGCAGTCAGCGAGAATCCGGGACTTGCGGATGGATTAATCCTTGATTCTTGCTACGACCGTTTGCCGGATGCCGTGAACGGATGGTGGATGTTCTTGGGAGGCAAAAAACTTCGGTTCTTCTTGTATCCGGTTGTATGGTTGGGTTGGCCGCTTTCTGGGCTCAATCTGTTTTCGGTCGTTGTTTCGAACGCTCTCAAACAGGTGACAATTCCAACGCTTGTCCTTCATGGTGAGGCCGATACGCTTGCTCCCTTAAGCCATGCAAAAACAAATTTTGAAGCCCTCGCTGGACACAAAGCGTTAGTCACCTTTCCGAACCGAAATCACTCGGAAGCCAGGTGGGAAGATCCAGAACAATACTTCGCAGCAATCGAGGTGTTTATGGCTAAGCATGAATTCTAGTATCGACGCTGATCGAAAGATTTGATTCAAGGAGTCATAATAAATGTGCGACCAACGTTGTTCGCGCAGGACAGGACAAAAATGCGTGAATTTCAGCCTTGGCAACTAAAGGAATTGGATTTGCTTGGGCAACTTAATCCCGGTCGTCTCGAAGAGCTTCTTCAAGCTCTGTGGAACCGATACCCATTCTTGTATGAGGAACTTGCTATTCGCGCAGTCGGAGATGGCACTTTATCCCTTGATGATGCATCGAAGCAACTTCATCTGAGCCCAGAAGTTTTGAATGAAAAGCTAGAGCATTTCCAAAACACGGGAGACCACCGTATCGATATGATTGGTGGCGTTGCACGCCTGGTTTCGAGCCAAGTCGCGGTTTGGGAAGTTTATCGAGACTTTGAAAAGTCTGGAAGTTTGGATCAGTTAATGACCCATATTCCTGGAATTCCTATCAGTGAGTTAAAAGCCGCTCTACGCTACGCCGAGGCTCATATGGATGAGATTCGAACGTCAATTGAACAATACGAGTCTGCATATCGGAACCGGTTTGTTGTTTAAGCTGTAAACTTCTGTACAAATATGCATCCAACCATTTTCCAGATTGGGAGTTTCAAGTTGGCGAGCTTTGGTGCCATGATGGTACTCGCGCTTTTGGCCGGCCTTTTCATGGCTAGAAAGCGTGCCCCTTCCCATGGAATCACCCCTGATCAAATCGCCGATGTATCGTTCTGGCTAATCCTCGCGGGAATCTTGGGATCGCGACTATTTTTTGTTGCCCAAGAATGGAAATACTACGCAGCTCATACCAGCGAATTATTTACGTTTCAGTTTCAAGGGCTAACGAGTTTTGGCGGGTTTATTGTTGGCTCAGCGGTTGCTGCCTACGTTTGTAAGAAGAAAGGAATTTCTCCGTTAACTTTCCTTGATGTCATTGCTCCCGCATTTTTAATTGGTCACGCCATTGGACGTATTGGATGTCTGCTCAACGGATGTTGTCATGGCCAACCAGCCAAATCTGCATTCCCGTTTCTTGCCTATAGTTTTGAAAATAAGCAACTAAACGTTCCGGCTCAACTTTATGACTCGGCGATGAACATAGTCGCTTTGTTTGTGCTGCTATGGCTAGAAAAGAAGTATCCGAAGCAAGGATTTGCATTTGGAATGATGATGGTTCTTCACGGCTTTGCTCGATTCATTTACGAGTTCTTCCGAGCGGGAGCATCCTCAACAACGATAGGCAACTCGCCGTTGACTGAGGGGCATATTATGGCACTTGGAATTATGGCGGTTGGAGCCTTCTTCGCACTAAGAATCAAGAAAGCGCTGGTGGCAGGATGAGAGTTCCGGAGTACCTAGCGGAGTTCAGGTCGAAGT
>JAYUOQ010000353.1:0-8837 GCA_043760685.1 Armatimonadota bacterium
TCGACAAAACTGTAGGTGAATTCCTTCTTATTATTCATAAGGACCGCCTTCAGCTGAGTTGGTCCACTAAATTTACTGCCGTCCGGTAGGACCGCCGAACTATCAATAACCAAGTTATCGTCTTTCGTTCGCCACTTACCAACCGAGTCATAGTTCTCAAATCCAAATCCTAGCGCATCCATCTTCAAGTGGCAAACGGCACAAGCAGGATTCTTTCGGTGCTCCTCCATCTTTTTTCGAAGGCTAAAGCTTGGGTTGATCGCAGCCGTGAGTCCAAGGTCATCAACTCCTGGAGGTGGAGGCGGTGGTGGCGTCCCAAGAATCTGTTCAAGTATCCATCGTCCGCGTTTTGTAGGGCTAGTGCGAGTTGGGTTAGAAGTGATCGCCAAAACTGCACCTTGAGTCAAGACTCCGCCGCGCCCAGTACCTTCCGTACTGACCTTGCGCATCGTGTCGCCCGACACTCCATTGATTCCGTAATGCTTTGCCAATGCCTCGTTAACGAACGTGTACTTGCTGTCAAGAAAATCGAGGATGGGTCGATCTTCGGACATAACGTTGGCGAAGACCATCTTGGACTCTTCGACCATCGAGTTCATCAGAGCATCGGTATATTCTGGAAACTGCTTCTTGTCGGGTTGGAAATTGTAGATCTTTCGGAGTTGAAGCCATTGCATCGCAAAATTGTCGACAATCGCCTCCGCTTTCGGATCCTTCAGCATCCTTGAGACCTGCTCTTTGAGTACTTCTTGTTTCGTCAGTTCGCCTGACTTTGCTGCCGCGTAAAGGGTCTCGTCTGGAAGCGATGACCAAAGAAAATAACTAAGCCTGGAAGCCAATTCAAAAGAATTGAGACTTCTGGATGGCTGATTCGCAGCATCAAGTTCTACTCTGAACAAAAAGTTTGGACTGCACAGTACAGCCTGGCAAGCCAACTGCAAGGCTCGCTCATAGCCATCGCCAGTCCGAGCACCCATTTGGTAAACCGTCATCAACCGATCAAGCTCTTCCTTCGTGATTGGACGGCGGTAAGCCCGAGAGGCAAACCACTCTAAACTCTTACGGGCTTCAACCTCTCGCAACTCCTTTGGCGGGACCTCCGGTATCAAGCGCTTCTGAAACGAAGTTCGGATCGGATTGTCTTCTATCGGCCCAATTAGCTCCATGTTGTAAAGCATCGCATTCCGGTCTTGAGCTTTCTGAGCTCCCTGCGGTGCAAGATAGTAATCGTTGGTAAACGTCACCGATATGGTCCAATTTCCCGGTGTTAGTTTGGTAGGAAAAACATAAATTCCAGGTTTCGACGGAGGATCGCCTATCGAAAAAGTTGTGAGCAAATCTCGACCTAGTTTGAGGTCAAACTTAGCATTGTCTGGGCCAGCATGTTGCTCCGCCGCTTTGATTTGAATGCGATACCAACCTGGCTTCTTAACGATAAAGTTCGCAGACCCAGTACCATTTGAGAAGAAAAAGAGGGCGTTTTCGGAAACATTGATTCCAACTGGCGAATAGGCCATCGAATCTCCCGTTACAGTCTGGGTTGTTACCAACGGAATCCTTATTGCCGATTTGACTAGCTTTTCTGAAGCAGACAGGTACTTTTCCATCAACAGCGGAGACATCGAAAGAACGTCACCGATATTGTCAAACCCATATCCCACGTCATCATTAGGAAAATCGTCAGCCGGTCTTATCGAGACTCCCAAAAGGTCCCTTACTGAGTTGTTGTACTCCTCTCTGTTTAATCGACGTAACGTGACCTTTCCGGGATCTGCCAAATTACAATTCTGAGCAAATGACGTGTCCACCCACGTAACGAACGATTTTCTTTGTGCGTCGGTCGGCATTGGCGAACCTTGTGGCGGCATGTGCTTGTTCGAAAGGTTCTTCGCAACTCGGTTCCACAACGCGGGATCTTTGAGTGCTTCGGTGCCAGACATTCCCTTGGTCAACCTCACACCTCCCGGTGCAACTTTGTCGGAGTGGCAAGACACGCAATACTTGTCGACTATTGGAGCAACATCCGCGGCGAAACTTGGAATGCTCGCTGGCGCTGGCTTTTTCTGTGCACTGATTTTTTGGGGCAAAAGAACGGACGCTCCAAAAAGCGCGAGTCCAACCGAAAGACTTAACCAGTGCCTGTGCATTGCTTTGAACCTATTCTACTGGCTCTTTTTGCAACTCGACAGCACGAAACTGCAAAAAGTGTCGTTAAATAGGACCACGCTGTCCTCGTTTTTTGTGACCTAGCGGACGAGTTCTTCGATCGGGCTCGTCCGTTCCTCGTAAGTATGCTGAGTAGAAAGGATGTGCATCGGCCCCGGAGCAACGCTCCAAAGCGATTCCCGTGCACCGATGTAACACATGTAAACCATCGACCCCTGCTTGGTTCTTGCCCAGCGATTGATCCCAGATCCACTGTGAACAATCACGAAAGCACCCGGATGAATTTGCTCTTCGTCAGTGAAGGCATAGATTGAATCAAGGGAGTAATGAGAAAGATAGGCTTCCGACATGATCACATGACCACGGAGCCTCATCCTCATCGAGGAATGATTTTGGAGAAGAACAAATTCTTCCAATGAATTATCTGATCGTTGTACGCCTACTATCCGTAGCATGGCAGCCTCTATATTGTTCGGGACGCGTACAATATTAAAAAAGATTCAAGAAACTTCAATTTTTAAAGAATTGAGGATTTTTCTGAGGGTTTTCGCCGCAGATTCTGTTTCTTTGGCACCAATCTTTCCATCAAGCTCAGACTCGATCCGCTTCATCTCTGAAAGTACGGCTTTCACCTTCTTGTGTCCTGCCGGAGTAAGTTCAAGGTTCACCGCCCTTGAGTCAATATCCGATGGTCGTCGAATAACATAACCAGACTGCACGAGCGCAGTAATTGCCTCGCTGATTGTTGCCCGAGATAGCCCAAGACGCTTACCAATCTGAGCCTGGGTCTCCCGACCATCAGCTGCCCAAATGGCGCTCAACAGGTCGAAAGAAGCCGATGTCAATCCCTGATCGAGAATTGCCGGACGCATTGCCTGGGCAACAAAATCGTTGACCTGACAAGCGAGTCCAATGAGGCTTTCGATAGATGACATTATTCGGCGAGTAACCTCTCAACTTCTTTACGAAATACGACGAACTGATCGGGTCGGTACCCGAGTTTGGCGGTACGTACTTTACCCTTTTTGTCGATCAGTACGACAAGAGGAATTGTTAGGACTCCGTACGATTGGAAAGTATCTTCATCGACAAACGTTACCGGCCAAGGAAGATCGTGCTTCTTGAAGAACTTATCCATTTTTGCCAATTCCTCATCTTGTGTAAGCCATCCGTTATTCGTGCTTTCATAGAATCCGTAGTACTTCGTAACCCCAACCATTTCGAGTCCTTTCCCATGGAAGTCCCGATACAACTCCTTCATACGCGGAAATGCAGCGATGCACGGTCCACAATAGTGGGCAAAGAAATCTAGGAGAACAACTTTTCCTCTTAGCCGGGTTTGATCAAAGGATCCGTGGCTATTAAGAACCTTGAGAACCGGATAAGCGCGATCTTGCAGATTTAATCGGTTCGAGTACAAAAGTCGCTCCCGTTCAAGATCAATCGCTTCATTCTTACCTGCATCCTTTAGGAGTGAATCCACTCTCGCTAAGGCTTCCTTCAATTCATTGGCATCAGAAAAAAGGCGCGGGAATTGACGATCAAAAGATTGCCACAGGGTTACTTTTTCATCCTGGCCGACGGAAGGCAAAGCTAAAACGCGGTCTCTTACCTTCTCTGCAGTTTGGACCGCAAAGTTAATCCCCTTTGTGTGAACCACTACATAAAATGGCTTCCCCATAAACTTCTTTGCGAAGTCGAGTCCGGTCTTGACTCCAGTGAAAGTAATGGCATTGGTGTGCTTGAGCACTGTATTTGCAAGGCGGTCAGAATGCGAGGCAAATTCTACAGCTTGCGTGTGAGCTTCCTCTGCCTGTTTGTTTGTTCTTGGCAAAGAAAGATATCGATCAATCGAATGTAAGGAGTCATCCCAGCGCTCTCCGAGGGCATAAATTTGCCCCATTTCAACGCATTGCGATGGGTTGATGTCGGATAACCGAACATTTTTGACTGTCGCCCCAACCTTAGCCCTGACCTCCGCTTTGGCTGCGTCATACTCCTCCAGGCTCTTTGTTTGTGCTTCGGTTATGACAGACCGCGAAAAAGCTTGAAGCTCCTGCAAAACGTTATGCACGTTGAAATCGCTTCTTGTAAAAGAGAACAAGATTACAGATGCCAAGGTCATAACATCACATTATAGCTTCGGTACCCGAACAACTTGCAACCTGTTACAAAGTGAAGTTCTTAAAATCCGAGGGTCAGAGCCATCCCTAACTTGATCTCTGTCTAAGAAAACTACAATTAGCAACACTAAAGAATGATCCGGAGTTGAACCCATTGAGGCATACAAGCTTCAGAAATGGTTACTATGAATTCAACTAATTTTAGATTTGGGAAAGTCCTTTGCTATACGGCACTGACTGCTTTGGCAGCATTAAGCCAAGCAAGAACAATATATGTCAACGTAGACGGACAAAACGTTCGTTTTGACGGAACTCAACCTCAGATGATGGGAGACCACATAATGGTGCCGCTAAGAGGAATCTTTGAAAAGATGGGCGCCAACGTCGATTGGAATTCACAAGATCAAATGGTCATGGCGAATCGAGGAAACACTCGTGTCGAGCTTCGAATCAACAATAATGAGGCCTACGTCAATGGTAAAGCCGTTCCTGTTCAATATCCTGCCCAAGTGGTTAGAGGCTCTACGATGGTTCCAATTCGATTCATTAGCGAATCACTCGGTGCCTACGTCGATTGGGATGAAACCAGAAGCACCGTCAACATTTCGACCAACGGAATCTCAAATGGTAACGGAAACAATGGAAACGGAAACAACGACAATGGAAACAGCGCACCCTCAATTCTTTCAATTCAGCCGAAAGGTAGTGTGTTGCCAGTGAAGCTAGATATGATCTTGAGCTCGGACAATAGCGTGGTTGGAGACAAGTTCACCGCTACCATCGACACAAACGGAGACAATGACTACTTCGGATTGCCACAAGGAACCAAGGTTCAAGGTCACGTCAGTTTTGCTCAGGCAAAGAAGAACAGCACCCCAGGTGTTCTCGGTCTTTCGTTTGACAGCATTCTCTTAGATAACGGACGACGAGTTCCGATTTCGGCTTCGCTCATCGGACTTGATAAGAATAGCGTTCGAACTGAAAACGGTCGAATCGTGGTTAATCCAAATTCAACGAAGCGAGACGACTTAAAGTACGTTGGAACTGGTGCCGGAGCTGGAGCCCTCATCGCCCTTGTCACCAAAGGAAACGTCGTGACAAACGCAGTGATCGGTGGAGCACTCGGTTATCTTTACGAGACTTTGATTAACAAGCCAAAGTCGAACAATGTTGTCTTGGATCGAGGAACCTCATTGGGTGTGAGATTCGACCAAGAAGCAAGAATCCGAATCTATACAAACAACTAACCACTCAAAAAAACCGAAAAAATCGTGCCCGACCTTCCTATGGGGAACGGCGCGATTTTTTTTACCTAAAATTCCGTGTCCGTGAGAACTTAGACAACCGATTGCTCATTATTAGCAACGCAAACTACGCGGTTGGAGTGGGACGAAATGAACCCAAAAGGGAGAACCATGAATTCAAATACCCAACGTATCTATGATCAAGTCTTTCAACATCCGATGTCCCACAACCTCGAGTGGAAAGACGTTCGTTCCTTATTCGAATCCCTCGGCGAAGTTCAGGATGAAAAAAACAGCAATGTAAAAGTCTCCATCGGTGACCAGACAATTGTCTTTGACTCCCCGACCCACACCGACATCATCACACCGGATCAGCTAAACAAGATCAGACACTTAATTCGGTCGGCATCAGTTGGCAGCGGAGGAGAAGAAGGTCTGCACATGCTACTAGTAATCGACCACAAAGAGGCCAAGGTCTACCAGACCGAAATGAAAGGATCCGTTCCGGAAACAATCAAGCCGCACAACTCACTTGGTCACGAAGGTCACGTGCATAGCAAGCACGACTATTCCGACCATATCGAGAAACCAAACCACAAAGAGTACTTTGAAGCCGTAACGAGTCGCTTGAAGGACGCAGAAAAGATCCTTATCTTTGGCGACGGTGAAGGGTCTAGCAATACCATGGACCTTTATGTAACATGGCTCACCGAGCATCATAAGCCTTTGTCAGAACGAATCCTGGCTGCAGTAAAGGTAGATCAGAGCCACATGACCGAAGGTCAACTCTTGGCTCGGGCTCGAGAAATATACGCTCAATAAAGGGCAAAAAATTGGACCGGATCCAAAAATGGATCCGGCCAATTCACGTTTCGTCAATAAAGATTTTGTTAGTTCGATTCGACGGTAATCATATCCGTTCCAATAGCTCGAACCTTCGAACTAGGTACAACCGTCTCGTGGGAACCAATGCCAAACACCCCTTCAGTCCGAACCGAAATCTCTTCGATCAGACCTTTTGGGCTCATCGTGAAGTCGTGCAACCGCCCAATCATGATGCCTTCAGCATCAATGACCTTTAACTTCTCAATTTCTTGAGTCGTTCGACTTTCCGGATCTAACGTGCTACCAGCATTCCAATCAATCAATTTGTAAGTTTCGATCGTAATCGCATCGGGGCCATTGGCATCGATGCTCTCAAACGGTAGCAGTCCATCTCCGCGCTCTCCTTTCACGACGAGTGCGCTAAGGCTAAGCCCAGTAAAGACCAAGTCCTTTACTTTGCCAATTTCCGCGCCATCAGCCATGCTAACGACTCGCTTACCAACAAATTCTTTTGATTTCATGGTCTCAACGAGGACCGTACCAGCCAGACCGCGAGCCGTGAAAACCAAAGCCTCCCAGCAACCACAAGACTGCGACAATCAGCAATATGGTGCCAGTAGTGCCACCGAGGCTAATGCCGCCGCCACCGAGGAGAAGGAAAATGACGAGAATGAGAAGGATAGTACCCATAGGTACCTTTAGTCTCCACCAGTTGACCCAAATAACCAAGTCGTGCTTTCATGTGTCAGTCAATCCTTGTCAGTCAAACCCAATACAACTCTTATGGTTAAATCACTGACTCCGAAGTAGTATCATTCTGCGATATGAGCAAAGTTTTCATCTTGTGTTCATGTTACAAAGGTCGTATGATTGCATAATCAGGAGAGAAATCCGACCCACCACACTATGCAAAAGCGAGAATTATCATCACGAGAAGAAGAAATAGTTCAACTATGCGTAGATGGTCTGACTAACGATGCGATTGCCCATCGGCTCAACATCAGCATCGGCACGGTCAATACCTACTGGCTCCGAATCAAACTTAAAGCCGGGGGTCTCGGAAAAACTGATACTGTAGTCAGGATCATCAAAGAGCGTTCCGACAAAGCTCTTTATGACTCAAGCATCGAGCGGGTTCACTTGGCCGAGATCATTGCCGAAAAGGAAAAAATGCTCCTAGAGAAGCATGCAACGTTAGCACTATTAATACTTGCGTTGGATACGATCGAATCCACAGCATGGGCGACTGACACCGACCTCATGATCTACGCTCTCGCTAACGGTGAATTTCCCGCAACTCATTTTGGCGTTTCTTGGCAAGCGGGAAAAACCGTTTACGAAATATTTAAGACCATTGATCCAAATGATCTGGCAATTGCGGCGCACATTGCTGCTCTAAAGGGCAATAAGACAGAAGTCTCATTAACAGGCGAGTTCACTGGCATGACCTTGCGAGTCCTTCCCCTCACCGAGGATGGTGGTGAAATCATCGGATGCGTCGCTATTATCAATTCGATTCAAAGCGGGTCAACTACCTTGGAACAGGTTAAATGAAGGCAACTGTCTATGCTTTGATAGACGCCAAACATAGGACAAGATAACGCTGACCGTTCTATGCCATCCTCCACTGTAGGGTTTTGTCTCAGACACTTATCAAGACATTCTCGACATGTGGCATTGGCACCCGGCTCAATGCCTCAGAAAAAATGTGTATCTAATGGTTAAAAAAGAGCTTTCCCCCCGCGAAGAAGAAATTGTCCAGCTATGTGTGGACGGGCTCACCAACGATGCCATTGCCCATCGGCTTCACATCAGTGTTGGCACGGTTAACACCTATTGGCTCCGAATCAAACTCAAAGTCGGTGGATTAGGCAAAACTGATACCGTGGTGCGCGTCGTAAAAGAACGAGCTGAAAAGGCGTTGCGCGATTCCAACATCGAACGAGCGAGCCTCGTCGAGATGGTTGCTGAAAAAGAAAAAGGTCTTCTTGATCTACGATCTGCCTTAGCCCTTCTGCACTTAGCGATGGACCAGATAAAATCCACCGTATGGGCGACTGATGCAGACTTAGTCATTTATAGCTTGGCAAACGGCGAATTCCCGTCTACTCACTTTGGTGTCTGCTGGGAAGTCGGAAAAACTGTCTACGAAATTTTCAAGACCGAGGACAAAGAAGATCCCGGTATCCAAGCCCATCTCAGGGCTCTTCAAGGCAAAGAAACCGGCGTCAACTTAACTGGTGAATTTGATGGTATGTTCCTTCGTGTCCTGCCCCTCACCGAAGATAATGGTGACATCATTGGCACCATTGCAATCATCAACACCGTGAATCAGGGTGGTAGTCGCTTCGGGGATTCCGCTGAAAAGTGCGAAGATGAAAGTTCGGTCGTAGGCAAATAGCATTCAGAGTATGGTTTGGCAGTCTCAGGCTTGGCCAACTCAATAAATGCTGTCGCGAATACATCGGGATCTAACAAC
>JAYUOQ010000354.1:0-3389 GCA_043760685.1 Armatimonadota bacterium
GTCAAGAATTGAGCAGTTTAAACCACCGTTAGGAACAACTTTCATTCCGCTTGTCCCGGATGCTTCATAGGGTCGTCTAGGATTGTTCAACCATACATCCACTCCTTGAACAAGCATTCGGGCAACTCCCATGTCGTAGTCCTCAAGGAAAACCATTCGTGACCGGGCACCGCTTTCCGTGATGAATTTATAGAGCTCTTGGATCAGGATCTTTCCGGCATCATCCTTAGGGTGCGACTTTCCGGAGATGACAATTTGAACCGGTCTTTCCGGATGGTAAAGAATTGACTTGAGCCGATCAGGATCGCTAATCATGAGTGACCCCCGCTTATAAGTTGCAAATCGTCTCGCAAAACCTATCGTAAGAATTCGTGGGTCGAGAATGGAACTAATAAACGTCTGGTCCATTCGACTATTCATATGTCGTCTTGCGAGGCTGTTTTCCATTCGCTTACGAACATATCGAACCAACGCACCGCGTTGATCCTCTCTTACTTGCCAAAGTTCTGAATCAGGAATCCTATCAACTCCCGACCAATTTGCGGGATCGCTTGGATTTCGTCGCCAGCCGTCACCACAGTATTCATCGAGTAACTTCGCCATCTTACGGCCCACCCACGTCATCATGTGAATTCCGTTCGTAACATGATCAATAGGAACTTCGTTTTCCGGATATTCCGACCACCTTGGGGAAAACATTCCGCGAGAAACTTCCCCGTGCAACTTAGCAACACCATTCACTCGATTGGCGGTTTCCATCGCCAGGATCGCCATATTAAACGATTCCGATTCATTTTCAGGATCAAATTTTCCAAGCTTTAAGAAATCCTCAAAAGAAATCTTTGCATTGTTTGCATTGGTCGCCATATACTTTTCAAGTAGCTTCGGCGGAAACAAATCGAAACCGGCAGGAACCGGCGTGTGAGTCGTAAATACGTTTCCGTGTACTGTAGCCGCCCGGGCGGTCCGAAAATCGCAATCATTTTCAACAACATATTGGCGAATTCGTTCAATGGAAAGAAATGCCGCATGACCTTCGTTCATATGGCACACCGTAGGCTTTATTCCGAGTGCGGCGAGCGCTTTCATTCCGCCAATTCCAAGAATGACTTCCTGCCGAATTCGCATCTCTTCATCTCCAGAGTAAAGCGAATCCGTAATTTCTTGGTCGCCAGGGGCGTTCTCAAGGACGTTGCTATCGAGCAGGTAAAGCGGAATTCTGCCGACATCCGCTCGCCAAATTTGCAGGGTGACAACTCGATCTGGAAACTCAATAGGGACCCGGATTGGATCTCCATTGTCATCTCTCATTAGCTGCAAGGGCATTTGGTAAAAGTCATATTCAGGATAGACTTCTTGTTGCCAACCATCGTGGCTCAGTTGCTGACGAAAATATCCGCGATTGTAAAGTAGTCCAAGCCCTACAAGCGGCAATCCAATATCGGAAGCAGTTTTAAGGTGGTCGCCCGCAAGTACACCGAGTCCACCGCTATAAATTGGTAATCCTTCGGTAATGCCAAACTCAAAACAGAAATAGGCAATGGTTGCTTTACCGGATTGATCGGGATATTCCTTTTCAAACCAGGTCTCTTTGGCAAGATAATCATCCAGAATCTGCTCGCAAGCCTTGAGGCGACCAATAAATAATCCATCTTTTGCAAGGATTGCCCATCGGTCTTTGGGAATCCGATTGAGATAGAGAATTGTGTTGTGTTCACATTCCTCCCAAATGTCCTTATCGATGCTCCGAAAGAGATCCCGTATTTCATGGTTCCAAGACCATAAGAAATTTCGTGCGAGCCTTTTGAGCGGTTTTAGTGGTTCGGGAAGCTCGGAAACGACTTCAAACGCCCTCGAGAACTTTGGATTCTTCATTACCTAGTATTTATTCTAGGGTATTTGACGAGTACAATTCAGCCCTAATCGGCTTTATTTAAGGTAGAACCGATTGGTTTTCACATGTTAGAGATTAAAGGCATCAACGTTTTTTACGGTGCAATTCAGGCTTTGGACGACGTAAGCATACACGTCAATCCTGGCGAAATCGTCGCGATCATTGGTTCCAATGGAGCCGGAAAGTCGACGTTACTAAGGACGATTAGCGGTTTGATTCGCGCAAGAACAGGTTCAATTTCGTACAACGGAGTTGATATTACCGATGCTCAACCACACGAGATTGTCAAAATGGGTTTGAGCCAAGCTCCGGAAGGCAGACGAATTTTCACCAATATGTCTGTCCATGAAAACCTCCAACTCGGCGCATATCTTCGAAAAGACAGCAAAGTTCAATCAGATATGGATGCCGTCCTTGATCGATTTCCTCGACTAAGAGAAAGATTTAAACAGAGTGCAGGAACGCTCAGTGGAGGCGAACAGCAAATGCTGGCTATATCTCGAGCGTTAATGTCCAACCCAGAAATTCTGCTTCTCGACGAACCTTCATTGGGACTCGCTCCATTTCTGATCACTGAAATTTTTAATATTGTTAAGGATTTGAATAAGGACGGTAAGACGGTCTTAATCGTTGAGCAAAACGCAAATCGCGCATTAGAAATATCTGACCGAGCCTACGTTCTCGAGACGGGTGTCGTTGTTCTTGAAGGAACAGGGCGAGACCTTCTGGTAGATCCAAAAGTCAAAGAAGCCTATTTGGGTGGCTAATGCTTTCCACACTTAGATTTGTTACGCTGCAAAAAGATCACATTCCAAAAATATTGGATATTGAGCAGGTTACGCATTCTGCACCTTGGTCTCAACGAAGCTTCGAGAATGAACTTGAACATAAGTACGGAATTTTTCTGGTTGGACTGATCCAAGGCGAAGTTAGTGCCTACGGAGGAGTATGGATTCTTGTTGACGAGGCCCATGTAACAAACGTTGTGGTTAAATCGGAGTTGCGAGGACAAGGAATTGGTAGGAAACTTATGATTGAGCTTCTGACTCAAGCCAGGGAAAAAGGTGCAGTCTGTGCGACCCTTGAGGTTAGGGCAACTAATTCAGCCGCGATCCACCTTTATGAAGATCTTGGTTTTGTTCAATCAACGACGAGGAAGCAATACTATCCCGATAACAAAGAGGACGCTGTCGTGATGATGCTCAATGATCTGATCAAGTGGAAACCTGAATCGAAATGACCCCATTTTTTGATGGGACTATTCTGGCGATAGAAACAAGTTGTGACGAAACTTCAGCTGCGGTAATTGTTCGAAACCGCATTCTTAGCAATGTGATCAGCTCCCAAATTGCGATGCACGAAAAGTGGGGCGGAATTGTTCCCGAAGCGGCAGCAAGAGCCCATATTGAATCTATTCTTCCGGTGATTCAATCGGCTTTGGATGAGGCTCATGTTGTTTTGACTGACATTCTGGCGATTGCCGTTACGAACCGAC
>JAYUOQ010000355.1:0-8831 GCA_043760685.1 Armatimonadota bacterium
AGAGGTAACCCAAACCAAGGCTAGATTTTCAGTTTTGGCCAAGGCTGTAAGATGCGTATAATTTACTTTCTTACACGCACTGCAGTTTGTCGAAAGGACAATCGCCATTCCTCGACCATTAGCAATTGTGATAAGGTCGTCGTTTAGATTAAGCTTCTTGCCGACAATTGAAGTCACATTTCCGACCGAATTTTGAGAAGTTCGACAAGCATCATTATCGCAATGAGCGATTCGCTTTGACACAATTTGAAAAGCGACCACTATGATAAATGAAAAACTAAGCAATACCAAAGTTGCTATAGTGCTAGAAATTGATCTGTAGCTTAGTCGCTCCATAAAGCAATTATATGGGATATCATTTGGATATTAGTTGATTTTCTTGAGAACCCTTGAACATTTTAAGGTATAGGTTCAAAATCAAGTTGTAATTTGATTTATCTTAGAATTTTTTTGGGGCTAAAGTCCTAGCTTGTAGATTTCGAAGCCATTTATACGTTTCGAAATGTTCTAAATAAGGATTGTTCAGTTGTCCTCAAGAATCAGATAGCTGGGGGCGAAGAATCGGAAGGTAAAATCTTGGTCTCAATGACGAGTATTTTGGCCGCCTTGGCAATTCAATCTTCCTTCCCGGGCGACTATACGAAAGACCTTCATGAACTGATTTCAGCTTTTGATCAATACGGAGCTTACGTTCATTCGGACGGCATCAATCTGAAGGAATTGGAGTCCAGATATTCATCTAAGTTCCTGATGGTGAAGGATCGAGATCAGTTGCTCGTTCACCTCGAGAACTTGGTTGGCGAGCTCCATGATTTCCACGCCTCTCTTGGCACCAACAATGATTCGTCGCCTCGACTGGTCCCGAGCGGGACAGACGTCGTTGCCCGATGGAGCGGAACAAAGGCAGTTATTGAACAAGTACGGATTGGATCGCTAGCGATGAAATCAGGCTTAATGCCTGGCGATGAGATCGTGCAAATTCAAGGTTTGCCGGTTCGGCAAGCATCTCTTAGTTGGTTTAAGGAACGAAAGCCTGATGTACGAGGATGGGATTGGGCATTGAATTCGGCGCTGGCTGGAGTTTGGAATAAGAAGAGGACTTTAACGGTCAAGCACGGTGGTTCGGCGAAAACGATTGAACTTGAAACTGCTTTTACTCCACGGTCAACGAAGGTTTTGACTTATGAAAAGCGACCCAATGGCATTGCTTATCTCCGACCTGAGGACTCGCTAGGTCAGGATAACCTGATTAAGGAATTTGATGCATTGGTACCTGAATTACGGAAAGCAAAAGGGATCGTGATTGATCTTCGGAATACGGGAAGCGGTGGGACAAGTTCGGTCGCACGGGGAATGATGGGATTATTTATTTCCAAAAAGCTTCCCTACCAACGACATCGAGTTGTTGAGCGCGAAACGAAAACGGTTCGCGAGTGGGTTGAATATGCTTCGCCGAGATTAAGTTTGCCAATTAAAGCTAAGCTCGTTGTTTTGGTTGGTCGCTGGACCGGAAGTATGGGCGAAGGTATTGCGGTTGGATTTGACGCGATGAAGCGAGCGACGGTCATTGGAACAGGAATGGCTGGCTTGCGGGGTGCGGTAGACAATATTGAGTTGCCCGTTTCGCACATACGGGTTTTCTTTCCGACCGAGGAAGTGTTTCACGTTAATGGAGCTCCGAGGCACGAGTGGGTGCCACCAGTTGGTATTAAATATGGTTCGGCAGATCCGTGGTGGGATGCGGCGAATCGAGAATTAAGGCGATGAGCCAAGGTTAGCGAGTCTATAATTTCAAGTAATGCTTGTGGCTGCGATTGCCTTTATGAATGTTTTGAACTTCGATGTGCGTGGACCAATTCTGGCTTACTCAAAGCCACCGAAGGTTGGCAAGCAGTCGGTCCAAGTTGGTGAAGCCGCAAAGCCAATTGCTGAGTCTGACAAGGGACCCAATGTTGGAAAGTGGATTTGGAGCGATCACTCAAAAAATGAGGTTCCTGTTCGCTTTTTGAAGTTTGTCACCCTGGAAAATAGCCCGAAGTTGGTGCGAAGTTGGATTACCGCCGAAGTGCGCTATCGGATGTGGATCAATGGCAAACTCGCCGCACGAGGGCCGGCAGATATTGGTCGAGACTATGATTCTGGGCCTTGTGGTCCGTGGCTCGAAGATGTTCGAAATCTCTCATCGTATTTCCGGAAAGGAGAGAATGTTATTGCTATAGAAGTGTTCTCTAACCCGCTGGTTCAATATGATGCTTCGACAAAGCAGCCATGGCTAAAAGCAGATTTCAAGATAACGGATCAGAAAAACACAATTTCAACCATTGGAACGGACTTATCGTGGACATGTTCTTCTGCGGATGACTTGGATCAGTCGGGTGCGAAGAATGGATATCGAATTGATCTGAAGCTCGAACCTGCGGGTTGGCAACTCGGGCAGATTGACGCAAAATCCTGGAAACCATCGGTAATTACCCAGCGAGTGAAGCCTGAGACACTTGTGAGTGAGTTGCCACCGGCGGTTGAAGCGATTCTTCCGTCAGTGGGATTCACCAGAGTATCGCCGGGGGTCTTACCGAGAAAGAATACCGGCGGGGCGGTTTTCGCCTATGACGGGTCATATTCTGTGCAATACGGACATGTCTTGTCGGGTTACGTAGGAATGAGGGTTCGCGGTCACGTCGGGGCAAAGCTGATTTTGACGCCGAACGAACATGATGCTCCGGGAGCCAATCGGCAATCTGAGATCATTCTCCGGGATGGAATTCAGACGTTTGAGCTTCCCTATTATGATAGTTTTTCGGTGATCAATATTAAGGCGGAAGGTGTGACAGAACCGATTGAAATTGAGGATGTACGCTGTGTTTTCACGTCATATCCAGTTCAATATTCCGGGTCTTTTGGATGTAGCAATTCCAATTATAATCGGATTTGGGAAGTGAGTCGGTGGGTCACTCAGATTTGCATGCAGACTCACCATTTGGACTCCCCTCACCACCAAGAGCCGATATCCGATGCTGGCGACTATCTCATCGAGTCGCTCAACTCACTTTACGCATTTGGCGAAGGTACTTTGGCGAGACAGGACCTCAAGAAGATTGCTCGAACGCTTGAGCAAAGGAACTACCAGAGCTTCCACACGAGCTATTCCCTGCTTTGGCTGAGGATGCTGGTTCAGTATTACGAGTACACCGGAGACGCGACTCCACTAAAACAAATGGCTCCTCACGTCCAGCAATTGATGAACCGTTTTGAAGGATACTTGGGACAGAACGGCTTGGTCTCGCAGGCTCCCAATTACATGTTTATGGATTGGGTTGAGATCGAAGGATTCAACTTGCACCATCCTCCCGCGGTTATTGGCCAAGGGTATATGACTGCCCTTTATTACCAAGCCTTGGGGGATGCGATTTCAGTTGCCACGATCACCAAGTCGCCAAAAGACTCGTCCCACTATCAGGCATTGAGAAAGAAGATTTCCGCGGCATTTGAATCTGAACTTTGGAATTCTAGCCAAGGACTTTATCGAGATGGAAAGCCGTTTCAGACAACGATTAAGCCGAATCAGTGGTTACCGGCCGATAAGGACATCGAGACATTTTCGACGCAGGTCAATACGCTTGCAGTTTCCTGTGGTTTGACTTCGCCTGAGCGTTCTCGCTCGGTAATGAAGGCAGTGTTGTCTCGGAAGGACATGAATTGTCAGCCGTACTTTATGCACTTTGTTTTTGAAGCGATGTTTAAGGCTGGCCTCTTTAGTTCTGAGGCTGTAAGGCAACTTGATCGGTGGAAAATAGTCCCGGACACCCAATCCTTTTACGAAATGTGGTCGGTTGGCGACCTGAGCCATGCTTGGAATGCGAGTCCAATGTTTCAAATGTCGGGCCGAATATTAGGTGTCTTGCCGAGGAAGCCAGGATTTAAGGAGTTCGTGATTCGTCCTCAACCGGTCGGGTTGACTTGGGCAAAGGGCAAAGTACCAACTCCGCACGGTTTGATCGAGGTGGCTTGGAAAGCTGTAGGCACTCAAATTGAAATGGAATTCTTGGTTCCCCGGAATACGACGGCAATCGTTGGCGAAAAGAAATTTGGTCCGGGGGAGCATCGAATCTCAATAGCAACACACTAACTTTTTCAGCCAAAACGGCTATTATTAAGCTGTGCAGATTCCTAATTGGTGGCTGATTTTTTCTGGACTCTTCTTTGTGGTCAACGCAGTTTTCTTTTGCGTGCTCATTTTCGCAATGATCAAACTAATGGAAGTTGCCAAGGACTTGAAGCCAAAGGTTGACCGGATTTCGGATCGAGTTGACTCGATTTCTGAAAAGGTGGACTCCATTGCAAGCGAAGTTCAGGGACGGGTTAAGGATTTGAGCAATACGTCCTCGAAGATTTCGTCTTCAGCAGATTTGTTTGCTTCAATTGCGAATCAGGGAGTGTCCAAGTTTGCGCCTTACATCGCTACGTTTGGTCTTATTTTGAGGGGCTACCAAATGATGAAGGAACACGGAGTTAATTTTCCGAAGCGACAACCAAAGTCTTTGCCAGCGAAGACGAAAGAGAAGTAAGGATTCAGGATTCGGCTTTCTTAAAGCCTCCACCGCATAGTCACGGATGCCTCAGCGATTGAGCAAAAACTACCGGCAATTTGTGGTCGGGCAGCGGAGGTAGCGAACTTTCGAGGCTCAAACATGATCCGTTCGGCTGATCTATTCTAATTCTGCAATCCGGTCTGGAAGCCTGGCTCCCAAGAACTTCCGCATTTTGCGATGGGGAATTCCGACTTCCTCAAATGGCTCGTCGAACAGCTCATAATCAAGTCTTAAATAGAAATCGACCACCACCTCACGGGCATGGAGGACAACGGTTTTGTACTCCATCTGGGTTGCCCATTCTTCGGTAAAAAGCATGATCTCTCGCCCGTAACCCTTTCCTTGTTGTGATTGGCTCACTGCTACTTGGCGGATTTTGATCACCTCAATATCCAGCGGAGTAGCCATCGCCGTAGCTAAGACTATTCCTTCAACCCCACCAACAAAGTGAAATGAGTCTATTTCAGAGTCTAATTGTTCGACTGTGAAGTCGAGTCCTAGCGGAAGTCGTAGCACTTGCCGCCGAAGTTCTACTGCTTGCTGATACTCCCGGGAAGCGTGATAAACAACCTTACAGATCATTTCTTCTTTGCGGTCGCCTTCTTAACTGGTGCCTTCTTTTTGAACCCACCTTTTCTTGTTGAGGGTGGTGCATCTCGCTTCTTTTGAAGCATTTCTGCCGCCTGCTCGTTCGTAAGTGACAACGGGTCAATTGACTTGGGAATCGTTGCGTTAGTGACGCCGTCGGTCACATAAGGGCCATAGAAGCCAGTCATGACTTTCACTGGACCGGCGCATCCTCCGATTTCTCCCATTTCTTTTAATGCGCCTTTCTTGCTTGCCGCGCCTGAGGTCTTTGGTTGAGCCAAGATGGCTTGAGCTTCTTCTAGGGTCATGGCTCCGCCCTTTCGCCAATCTTCCACGGTTCTGCGCTCAGTGCCAGCTTCGACGTAGGGACCAAACTTGCCCATTTTGAAGTAAACCTCGTTGGCTCCGTCCTTGCCGATTAGCCTCGGGAATCGACACAACGTGTCAAGTTCTTCCTTGGTGAGATCTTGGGGGGCAATGGCTGGTGGCAAAGAAACCCAAGTCGGTTTGACCTTCTTTTCAATTTCTTCCGGTGTTCGCTCGACTTCAATGTAATAACCCTGTCGATGTTTGAGCAATAGATTTCGCCCCGTGTCTGGATGGACGCCAATAGATTCAGCCGCCGGAGCTTTTTGAGCAAATAGCTCATGAGCCTTCGCCAATGTAAGATCGGCAGGGGCAAGATCGTCGGGGATATTGGCGTAAACCTTTTGTTCTCCGAGTTGCAGGAATGGACTACCGTCTTTGCCGGTTCGGACTTTTATTTCTTCGCCAGTGGCTTCATCCTTGCCAATTTGAAGGTTCGGGAATGGTATCTGAAGCTTTCGTTCTTCGACCATTGGTTTGAGCCCAGGCTTGTTTGCATCGCCAATAAAGAACTCTTTAAGATATGCCTTGGAATTTGACTTCCCTTCCGATATCTCGTCTAAGACATCGTCAAGTCTTGCCGTAAATCCAAAGTCCATGAGTTCGCTGAAGTGAACGTCGAGAACTTCCATCGCCATGAATGCTCTCCATGTCGGAACAAGGGATTTTCCGGCTTTGCGAACATAACCACGATCCACAATTACCGAAATGATTGACGCATACGTTGATGGTCGACCGATTCCTAACTCTTCAAGCTTTCGAATAAGGGTTGCGTCGTTGTATCGTGCTGGTGGTGTCGTGTGGTGCTCGGATGGATCGAGTTCAACAAGACCGACTTCTTGTTTGGCGGACATCCGTGGCAAGATTCGATCGCCCTCGTCCTCTTCGTCTTTGCCTTCAAGATAGACGCTAAGGTAGCCAGGATCGAGAACTTGACTTCCGTTGGCTTGGAAGACTAACTTCCCTGCAGTCGATTGTGAGGAAATCTTTGCTTCGGTTCGAAGCATTCGAGCTGGCTTCATCTGACAAGCGACTGTCCTTTGCCATATCAAGGAGTAGATTTTGTATTGGTCATCGGTTAAGAAGCTTCGGACTTTGTCCGGGGATCTTGCTGCATCGGTTGGACGAATTGCTTCGTGAGCTTCCTGGGCATTTTTGACTTTGCTGGTGTACTTGATCGGCTTTTCGGTCTGAGCATCGGGATAATGCTTCGCAATGTAGCCCCGAACTGACCTGAGCGCATCGTCTGACAAAGTCAAAGAGTCGGTACGCATGTAGGAGATGAGACCAACGGTTTCTCCACCCAGTTCGACACCTTCATAAAGGGTTTGGGCGATTCGCATGGTTCGGTCTGAGCCATACGAAAACTTTCGGTTGGCGTCCTGCTGAAGAGTCGTCGTCATGAAAGGCGGCTGAGGCTTTTGCTGAGCTTCCTTTTCGGTGAGGGACTCAACAATATATGGTTTGGCGGCTTTTGCTGCGACAGCTAATTCGGCGGCCACTTTGCCATCAATCCACATGACATCTGATTTGCCATGAAGTTTGCCAGTGTTTTCGTCGAAGTCTCTACCTAAAGCAACTCGCTTTCCTTCAACTTCGGTTAAATCGGCTTGAAACAATCCCGCAGCGACTTGAAATCTTGCACGAAGATCCCAATATTCGGCAGAAACGAAGTCCCTTCTGGCTTTTTCGCGCTCAACTACGAGCTTAACCGCGGGGCTTTGAACCCGACCAGCCGATAGATTTTTGGTTACTTTCGTCCAAAGAACGGGTGAAAGCGTATAGCCGTACAGGCGATCCAACATTCGTCGAGTTTCTTGGGCTTCAACTAAGTCCAAATCGATGTTTCGAGGCGAACTAATCGCCTTTTGAATTGCTTCCTTCGTAATTTCGTGAAACGCAATTCGAGAAACTTTGACCTTCTTGTTTGGCTTGAGGATTTCGAGAAGGTGCCAGGAAATGGCTTCTCCTTCTCGGTCTTCGTCAGTCGCGAGTACAAGCTCGTCCTTGTCTTTCATCGCCGCCCGAAGTTTTGCTACTTGAGCAGCTTTCTCCTTGGGGACTTCGTAGTATGGTTCAAAGTCATTGTCGACATTGATTCCGTAATCTGCCCACCATAATTTTTTGACTTCTGCGGGTAAATTTTTTGCGTTATGAACGAGGTCACGGATGTGACCAATGCTAGCCAGAACTTCATAGTCCTTACCAAGATAGCTTCCAATGGTTTTCGCCTTGGCGGGTGATTCTACGATGACGAGTTTTGAAGCCATAAATAATTCCGAAAGACTAATACTTATCCTTTCCAGGTAAATAATGCCCGTTCGATTCGAGAACTATACTGCTTTTTTCCAAAACTTCTCAAAAAGAATTGAATTCCTAGGACTAAAAATACGTCTTACATAAGGATGTTGACCGCACTTCTGCTCCCAATGGTTGTAAATCTCGCTCGCGAGGAGTCCTTTTTTACGATTTGGATGCAAGGTTCAAAGATCGGTTATTCTTCTTTTTCGACCTCTCCAAGTACCTTCAAGGGCAAACCGGCAGAGAAATGTTCGACCAAGACCGAACTGAAAGTTGGTCTCATTGGCTCCTCGGTCGAGATGTCCATTTCGTCAGAAACTATTTCTGTTAGTGGAAAGCCCGTGCAAATGCACTTCAAACAATCTAGCGCGGGAAGAACTCAGGTGATGGATGCCTGGTTTGAACCAGCGGGTATCCGAGTCGATGTCAATAATAACGGATCGAAAGCAAAGCAGGTCCTTGCGCTCCCTAAGGACGGCCCAGTGGTTGATGACCCAGTAGCTGAATTTGCCTTGAAACCCCAAGCAATTGGAACATCGAAGGTTTTTTATATTCTCGACCCATCAACAGTTAGCCTAGTCAAGAATACGGCCAAGCTTATCGGCAAGCGAGAAATCGAGATCCAAGGAGTGAAAACCAACGCGAATGCGATTTTGATTGAAGACACAAGGATGAATACAACGGTCTATACCAGCGGGAAGGGTGATGTACTTAAAGTCACAACCACCATTGGAATGGACATGATTCCCGCGACTAAAGCGGAAGCACTTGGGAAATCGGGAACCGAAATCCAACCAGACTTTGCCGCCCTGATGAGCATTAAGCCAAGCGTCGCTTTGAAAGACCCGCTTAAGCTCTCCAACCTCAAAATTAGGCTCAATGCGGACAACATGCCGCCGATTCCAAACGATAGTCAACAAGGAGCTCGTAAAGAGGCAGGTCAATGGGTGGTGAATGTCAAACCAACTCAGTTATCGACCGCCAAGT
>JAYUOQ010000356.1:0-3383 GCA_043760685.1 Armatimonadota bacterium
CCAGATAACCAAGTTCAATGGGGGGCATCGAAAGAGCATCCCCGCCTGTCTCACCAAGTGTTGTTGCAATGATCTTGATGATCCAGAAAGCGACGGTGACCTTTGCGACTTTTCCGGCGGTTAGAGCGACTTCGCTTGACATTTGAAAAGTATCTTACACGGTTTTCAGGTTACCGAGAGCACATCTACTTCCGAAGGGCTAAATAGGTGAACCATGCTGTCGCCATGCCACTTGCGACGCCTAAGCTAACCAATGCGTACATTCGCCAAGGTTCTCTGCCTCCCAAAGTGCAATCTGTAGAAAGCCCACTCGACAAAAATAGTCCGGTGCCCATTAGCGATCCGAAAGCATATCCCCAATGATTACTCAACGACTTCATAAACATATTTTGGCCTAAAGCCGAGGCGGCTAGCATGAGACGGTTTGTTCCCAAGCAGGAATGAATCAGTTTCCCAAATGTGCTTGCAAAACCACCCAAAAGCGTCGAATAATATAGTAGACTAATGTACACTACATCCATTAATCACCAACCAATGAAAATAGTAAAAGGATCACTACAAATCGAACTCAAGTGGACAATTAGGAACGTTTTCTCAATTCGCCGCTATTTGTTCGTAATCCGAACTAACTGAACGAATCGAAAATCCTAAACTCCAAACTTATCGCCCTTGCCCTGAACGAAGCGATGCCCCTTGCCCTCTTTCAATTCCATGCTACTTTTTTTTGAAAATCTTCCTACATAGGTTCAGTTCTTTACAAAACATGACCAACTTTTGGGCCTATAAGACCAAAGTCTCCTCCGAAGCTGGGAGGATTGGCGCGTGAGGGCTTTGCCACGTGACGAGGTGGATAATCCTTTCTTCCTCACATGCTTTCAATCTCCTTGCCCTTGCCCTACTCAGTTCTTGGATCAACACTTTTTTTGATCATTCCAAAATTTAGGTTCAAGTCATTACACAACTTCCCTAAATTGACCAGAGTTATGCCGCCGATTAACGATCGCTACCCTTCCGCTACGACTTCCCTTTTCGGCCACTTAATCATTTTCATGGCAACCAAAACACCAACAAACAAAACCGCTAGTCCTATCGCTTGTACCCATGCGAGGCGTTCATGAAGAATGGCCGCCGCGAAGCCAGTCGCCAAGACTGGTACCAAGAATTGATGCATCGTCGCGATGCTGGCGGGCAATTGAGAAATCCCCTTGTAATAGAAGACCATTCCAATCACGCCCGAGCCGAGGGCTATTTGGGCGAAGTTTGTCCATTGCCAAGGGGTAAATACATTCCAGTGAACTCGCAACGCGGGAGCAAGACCATAAATCAAGACAACTGGCAACCCGCCGAGCATCGACATCGTGAACAAGGGGAGGGGTTTGATGTGGGCGGAGAGAGGCTTTGAGATGACCACCGACCACGACCACGAAACCGCACCAAGAATCATGAACAGATCGCCCAACAATCGATCTGTAGTCTCTTTTGAAGTTGCCACAACTCCAGGTCTTCCAAGAATGACGAGTCCAACCCCAACAAAAGCAACGATGCTGCCAATGACCTTCGCAATGGACCGAGGCTCAAGACGCAATACCATCATCCAAATCGCAACCATGATCGGGTTGGTGACAAGAATAATAGCCGCTTCACCCGCACTGGTCAGCTTGACCCCTTCCATAAAGAAAATCATATAAATCCCCATGGAATTCAGTCCAGCAAACAAAATCTTGTTTCGGTGCTCTTTAGGCAGTTCGAGCGACTGTCCAGTGAACTTGCAGACGGCAACCAATACGCCGCCCATGACAAAATATCGCCAAAAAAGTATCGCCCCTGGCTCCATGACCGGAAATAGAATTTTCAAAGAAATGAAATTAAAACCCCAAAACAGCATGGTTACCAGTAGAAAGGGGTTGGGTCTGACCATCAAGTCATAGTATGATTCCAACAGGACATGATTAACGATTACGCACAGTCAAACTTTGGCGCAGCCAAGAGATTTCGATTGATTATTAGGGAAGGGGGCCAAGCTCGCGAAATGGGTGGAGACGATATGTCCATTGCGGTTGGCATCGTCGACAACATTTTTATGAATGCGTTGGAAACCGGAACATCGGATATCCACCTTCAACCCGAACGCGATCAACTTCGCATTCGCTACCGCCAAGACGGAATTCTCCATTCAACGGGTGAACTTCCACTTGAGCAAGCCCCCAACGTGCTTGCACGACTTAAGCTTGCCGCAGGAATGAGAATTGACGAATCGCGCGAGCCTCAAGATGGTCGTATTGACATGGAGTATCTTGGTCGCCGACTAAGCTGTCGTGCTTCTTGCCTTCCTTCGCTTAACGGCGAAAAGCTCGTTATGCGTATTCTCGATCCTCAGGCGATGAAAGTTGACCTGGCGAAGCTCGGAATGCCAGACGATATTTACGCTAAGTGGTCAAGAGCGATTAACGCACCTTACGGATTGATTTTGGTTACCGGTCCTACTGGCTCTGGTAAGACTTCTACGCTATATGCGTCGCTCAACGTAATGGATGCCAAGAGCCGGAACATTGTTACGGTAGAAGACCCGATTGAGTACGAGTACGAGAAGAACATCGCCCAGGTTCAAGTTTCTGAACGAATGAGCTTCCCTCGGGTAATGCGGTCATTCTTGCGACAAGACCCTGACGTGATGCTTGTTGGTGAAATGCGTGATCCAGACTCCCTGGCAATTGGTATCCAAGCGGGTCTTACCGGTCACCTTGTTCTCTCAACCCTCCACACCAACAACGCGATTGAAACAATCGGTCGAATGGTTGACATGGATGCTGAGCCTTACCTAATTGCTGGTGTTACGCTCGCTATTCTCGCCCAGCGACTAGTGCGACTAAACTGTGCAAAATGTCGTCAACCGTACAAGCCGACCGAAGACGAGATTCTTGCCCTGCAATTCACTCCTGAAGAACTTGAGAAAGGCACGTTTATGAAAGGCGCTGGCTGTGGCGAATGTAAGATGACCGGCTACAAAGGTCGAATAGGAATCTTTGAAATCATCATTGGTACCCCTGAGTTCAAGGCGGCAATTGCAACAAACCCAACGTTTGCCGTTCTTGCTGAGGTCGCAAAGCGTCAAGGTCACCGAACCATGCTTGATGATGGAAAGGCAAAGGCGATGTCGGGTTGGTCCACACCAGACGAAATCATGCGCGCGGTCATGACAGTAGCTCTTTAATATTGATGAAAGTTGGAATTTGCACGTCTCTTGAAAAGGCACCGCTAGCTGTTGACGCAGGGTTTGACTATGTCGAGCTATCCGTGTCGCAGATGATGACGGGGCGATGGGATGCAACTCCCCCGCCTTGGGACACATCTGAGTATGATGGCCTGCCGATCGAGGCGTGTAA
>JAYUOQ010000357.1:0-8809 GCA_043760685.1 Armatimonadota bacterium
TTAAGGAACCTCTCGACGGCAACGGCGTCATTGACCAAGACTGGATAGCCTTCATTAAGTTCAATATTTGCCGTCATGCCAAATGTGGCCGCGATTCCCTCAGCAATTGCTTTCACACGGTCTCGAGCAAGTTCGCGTGATTCCGCACTCATCGTTCGGATCGTGCCGTGGATATTTGCCGACATCGGAATGATGTTATTTGCAGTGCCCGAATGGACTTGCCCAACGGTTACAACGACTTGCTCAAATGGATCAATGTTGCGAGAGGCGATTGTCTGCAGAGCGATGATCAAATGGGATATCGCAATGATCGGATCGCGTGACATCTCCGGGGCGGCGGCATGACCACCTTGACCAACGTATTCGATAAGTATTTCATCGGTTGATGCCATCATTGAACCGATTCGAGTGGCAACATAGCCAAGCTTTACGGAAGACCAACCGTGAAGACCAAACATAAAGTCAGCTTTCTTTCCCAGCAAAGACCCATTGAGGCAACCATCTTTGACCATCAATTCGCCTCCAGCTCCACCTTCTTCTGCAGGTTGGAAAACAAAGAGAACATTGTTCGGACGATGGGCTTTTGCAGCTAGTTCACGAGTAACACCAATGAGAATCGTCGTATGACCATCGTGACCACATGCATGCATCCGTCCTGGAATTGTTGAGGAGTATGGCAATCCTGTCTCCTCATGAATAGGGAGTGCGTCCATGTCTGCCCGAAGCGCAATCGTTGCAGCACTCGCGGGATCAGTGGTTGCTGGCAAATAGCCAAGGACGCCGGTTCCTTTTGCCAAGCCAGCCCGAAATTCGATCCCTAGAGCTTCAAGTTCCCGTTGGACCAATGTACTAGCATAGGTTTCTTCAAATCGAATCTGGGGGTGAGCGTGAAGATCGTGCCGAATCTCGGTCAAAGTCATGGCAGAAGATTACCTTTCGATTTGGCTAACTCTTAAGTTTGCGACGCTCAAGTTCAGCGATCATATCCCACTTTTCATCGTCAGACATTTTCGGCCATAGGGAAAGCTCCAACCCGGTTCGGAGACAGCCCGAGCAGTGTAAAGTCTCGTCTACACCGCAGTGCTTGACGCATGGAGACGGGCAAGGCAAAGTAAGTTGCTCATTTCCAGCTTCCATACCGTTTATTTTCCATGAATCCATTTCAATTTGCTCATGCACCCTATCTGATCGAGAAACGAACCAGATTACATTGGGTTCGAGGATAATAGAATCAGGATCGCCTTAATTTGATTGGGAAGTCAAAATCAGTGTTGCCTTCGATTTCCTCAAGCCGCTCACTTAAGCTGATCTCGTTGAAAATCCCATGATTTCATATATTCTGCCCCTCATCCTTGGCACACCGCATTTACCTAAATTAACCGTAAATGGAGCAAGCTTGGTCGATCCAAAAGGGAAAGCTGTGACTCTAAGAGGTGCGAACCTCGGAAATTGGCACGTTATTGAATTCTGGATGCTAGGTTTATCGGGAGAACCAGGAGTTCCAGGCGACCAATATCGGCTTGAAGAACTTTTGACAAAGCGATTTGGTGAACAAGAGAAGGATCGATTGATGGAAATCTATCGTGCAAATTGGATTCAGGAGCGGGACTTTGCCGAACTTAAGAAATTCAACTTTAATTTCGTACGCCTCCCCATGAATTACCGATTGATGGAAGATGACCGCCATCCTTTCCAACTCAAGCCAAACGCATTCAAGTGGATTGATCGAGCCATCGACCTAGCCGAGCAGCATGGCATGTACATCCTCCTCGACATGCACGGAGCACAAGGTGGGCAAAGCCCCTATGATCACACCGGACGCTCCGATCAAAACCGACTCAAGGATTCAGTAGAAGACCAAAAGAGGCTTTCATGGTTATGGGGAAACCTTGCCAAGCGATACAAAAATCGGACTGCCGTCATGGGATATGACACCTTTAACGAGCCTTACGGAATGCCAAAACCAACCCAGGTGTCCGTTTTCAAACAGGTCTATGCGGAAATCCGAAAAAACGATCCCGATAAGCTTGTTCTTGCTCACGGAAATTTTGACGATTTTGACCACTACGGTGACCCAAAAGCCAATGGCTGGCACAATGTCGGATTCCAGATGCACTACTATCCTGGCCTCTTTGGTGGCGGTTCGCCAACAATCAAGCGACATCTTAGTCATCTGGCATTTTTGCCCACCATCGCGGCAAGAGTAAAAAAACTCAACGTTCCATTCTTAATTGGCGAAATGAATGTCGTCTTCGATGCGGCAGGCGGAGCCGACATGATGCGAAAGACTTTTGATACTCATGAGTCATTCGGCTGGATGACCACGATGTGGTCCTACAAAGTCATGTCAAAAGAGGGCGGCCTTGGGCAAGGAAGTTGGGGTGCCGTGACCAATGCAAACCCGATGCCAAAAATCAATTTTGAGACTGATACCTATCACTCGATTGAGAATTTTTTTAAGGGATTCGCTACCCAGAAATTGCTTGTCAACAAACCATTACAACTTGCTCTTGGAAATCCGAAGTACAAAGTCAAACCATTTGTGGTTCCTGCGTTTCGAAAGATCGCTCCACAAGAATCAATTTCGGGTTGGACAGTTACGGATATTGGCGGAGCCCTGCGAGGTGGACTTGAAGGTAAAAGTGCATCGCAATTTAACCTTTTCGGTGGTGGAAATGATATTTGGAGCCTTCGAGATGATTTCCGCTTTTTACACCGCAACCTGAATGGCGACGGCACGATAGAAGTTACGGTTCAATCAGTCGAAGCCATTGATCCCTATACGAAGTCGGGTCTCATGCTAAGAGACGGACTTGCTCCGGACGCAAAATTCCTTTTGGTCTCAATATTTCCAAATGGTGAAATCAATGTCGCTCGCAGAGAAAAAGCCGGCGAAGACGTGAAAGGGGCCGAAACCAAACAAGCTAAGCTACCGGGAATCACGCTTCGCATAACGCGTAAGAGTGGAACTCTAACGGTGGATTACAAGACGGGTAACGATGAATTTGCTCGCCTAGCAACCATGGCCGACTTCCTTCCTAACGACGTCAACGCAGGTGTTGTAGCCTTAAGTCACAATGGAGCGGAGCTAGTTAAGGTTTCTTACAAGAATTTGTTGCTAACGCCGGGATCCTAAACGAACGTCAAATACCTGAGTAAGAACGGGCAAATCGCTCATGTTATCTGTCGAAGTCATCACCACCAATCGGAGAGTAGCTTCCCACTCGGGAAACTACTTGTGCTTGCACCAAGTGAGAAATGGAAATGCTTTTGCGGTGAATTCATCTCACCAACACCCTTTGGCTGGAGATGGATATCTCATCCAAAATATCGGAACCGCACATTTTCTTCAGTCGGTCGACACCGAAGTCATTTCAATATGCATTCCAGCGTCAACTGTCCAGAACCAGCGATTTGCCGAATGTCTTACTCCCCGAGACTTCCTCATTGACAAAGCCGTTTCAAACCTTCTCATTCACTCGAAAGGAAATCGTGACAGGTATGCGATGGAAATAATCGATGCACTCGTGGCAGCACGAGATACTTCCAATCAGAATTTCTACCTGCGAGAACGATTGAACCGGAACAAAGCTAATGAGTCCGCAATGAAACTCGCAAGAGAGTTCGTACTTTCTAAACTTTCGGATCCTCTTGGCGTTACCGACGTTGCCGATCACCTATCCCTGTCGGTCTTTCACTTTCATCGTCTTTTTACTAATTGGCACGATTTGACTCCGGGACGCTATATTCTTCAGGAAAAGATTCGGCGAGCTTGCCGCAGGTTCGTCCTACGCGACGATCCAGTGTCTCAAATCGCTTTGGATTGTGGTTACTTTAGCCCTACGAGTTTTGTTAATACTTTTCGATCGGTTACCGGTCAAACACCCAGTGGATTCCGTTCTCGACAAGGAAGACATCGAAGTGATCTCAAGTTCTACGAAGGCATCTCTTAATTCTTGCTACTTTTGAGTCTCTCGCTGATCACGCAACAAATGTCTCGGTAACCTTAATTCATGGTTTCATTGATTTGCCTCGCATCTATTGCTCTCCAAAAAGAGCCAAACCTTGCAAACAGGCTCATTCCATTTTCCCTATCCTCGGGAAACTATCGGGACCTCGAACCCATCGGTAAAGCAATTGGAAAAGCGCGAATTGTTCAATTAGGTGAGCAAACCCATGGAGATGGCACTTCATTCGAAGTCAAAGTTCGACTCGTCAAGTATTTGCATGAGAAGCTTGGGTTTGACGTCTTAGTTTGGGAAAGCGGATTGATTGAGTGTGAGTCAATGAACGACGGCCTCAAATCTGACAAGCCAATTGCCGAAGTCGCTCGTTCGGCAGTTTTTAGCCACTGGGCTACGGCCAAGGAGTCGATCGGAGTCTTTGAATATGCTCGTCAAACGCTTCAAACTGCTAAGCCTCTCAAGATGTCGGGGTTTGACATTCAATCCTCCAGTGCCAGGGGCAATATGGTGTTTTTAGATCTCGTTGAAACTCTCCGACCGATTGCTGGACTTTCCGGATCGCAACAACTTTTTCAACGAGTAGACGAGTTGAAAAAGCTAGCACCTGGCGCAACTACCGAAACAGGATTGTTAGAATTTTCGTTATCAGCTAGGGCGTTCATCATCAAGAACCGAATGAAGATCGAAAAGGCATTAGGTAAATCGAGGGCCAATGAAATTGAACACCTGATCGGTGGCTACCTTGCTTATCGAGAAGTGATGGCATCCTTTGCCCGATTTCAAAAGTCACAAACTGGCGAAGAGTTTCAGATCGGATACAACATTCGGGAAGCCGCGAACGCCAAGAATATTGAATGGCTGGCGAACAGTAAGTACAAGGGCAAAAAATTGATCGTTTGGGCGCACAACTCCCATGTTTCTCACCTCGGCGCAGATGGTCTCTTCCGCAAAGCCAATAAAGGAGAGGTCATTCTCGATTCAACCGGAAGACATGTAAAGCTGAAGTTCGGCTCCCAAGTCTATTCGATCGGGTTTGTCGCTTCGGGTGGCAAATGGAGTTGGATGGGACAGCCCGCAATTCCTTTCGTTCCTTCAGAAAGTGGGTCCCTCGAACACACTATGGGAAAGTCAGGGCTTGATCTTGGATTTCTCGATCTCTCGGCGCCTCGATTAAACCCAAAGGATGACCTCAACCGCCCAATTTCCGGATACATGAACCGTCAAAACGGAAAGCTTGACCTCTTAACTTGGCCAAAGATTTTCGACGGACTTGTTTACATTCGCGAAATGAAGCCTCGTACTTCACTATAATTCAGCATAGTAATTTGAATCAAAAACCTCTGCTTATCCAATCTGAAGATGACCTTCACCGATTACTTGATGAACTCTTAAATGTTCATGAAGATGAATGGTGGAGTCAATTCTATAGCAACCGAGCGAAACCTTGCCCGTTCTTTGTCGATTATCCGGATGAAAGTCTCGTCGAATGGGTTTCGAAACAAATGATTCCTCCGGGGCGAGCCCTCGACATAGGCTGCGGAAATGGCCGAAACAGCACCTATCTTGCGAAGTCAGGCTTTACGGTTGATGGTGTTGACTATGCCCAGGAGGCTATCAATTGGGCCAATGACCGGACACTTTCAGATACCGACCAACTTACCTTTCATTGTCAATCAATTTTTGACTTCCCGCTTCAACCCGAAACTTACGACCTAGTTTATGATTCGGGATGTTTTCACCATATGCCGCCCCATCGTCGCCGATCCTATGTTGATCTCGTCTCAACGGCCCTAAAACCTGGCGGCTGGTTCGGTTTGACATGCTTTAATCCGAGTGGCGGCAGTGGTCTGACTGACCAAGAAGTCTATGAAGCACGCAGCTTAAAAGGCGGCTTGGGTTACACCGAAGAACAGCTTCGAGACACTTGGGGTCGAATCCTCAACATAGATGAGCTTCGACAGATGATGAAGCCTTTGCCAGAATCTGGACTCTTTGGCGAGGAATTCCTGTGGGTGATGGTCGGACAACGGCCCGAATAATAGGCTCCTGGTGGAGCTTCCTTTACGCGCTACACAATCGCCTCTCCTTCGCTGTGATTTTGGAAAACTGATAGTCCTTGGAATAAATGCTTCGGCGGACAAATATTTCCTGAACGAAAATAATTGGTGGAGATTACTGGACGCGTTTCGCAACCAGCTAGTCTCAGCCTAACTTGACGATGAACCTTTTTGCCTCACGAATTGTCGATTAAACCGAGTCAGCGGGGCTTGTATTGAATTGCCAAACAGAGTCCTAGAAACCTCTTGATTTTCAAAACAACTGAAATATGAATGACTTCTCCCACCTCATTGTGTGATATTCAATAGTTAGGTATATGGCACGTAATACAAGATCTAATATGGAGTCAATTTGAGGTCGGAGATCGATGAACCCCTCGAAAGAGGAAGATGTGCCGACATAAGCGAAGCGGTTATGAACGTGATAAAGGGGACTCCTGCGTTACGAGACATGACAGACTCTGAACTGGGAAAGGTATTTGGCATTCACCGCACAGCTTTTACAAAGAAAAAAAACTGCTCGGACAACCGGAGGTTTACGGCACTCGATTTAAGGACAATAAAGATATCCTATCCCGATGTTGATTGGTCTTCGGTTGAGGTGCTGGTAAATGAATCTGAAGGCGACGACGGCAAAGATCCCGTCCACATAGGTCGCTGCTTTGTTTGTGGTAAGAATTACGATCGTCCAGGTTGGCTTCTGGATTCGTCGGGCCGGTTTTGTACAGAATGCACACCTAATGCTCGGTGGAACAGCCACCGCAGTTCACTGGTATCGATCCTCCCAGATTGGGAGAACGTTAAACTTGAACCTGCTTTATTGCCGAGCCTGGATTGTGACCGTCAGATTGACATATTTGCTCGTTGGATTGGGGATGATAAGCCGGCTGGGAAATTCATTGGACAACACAATGAAAAGGTCGTAAAGACTTATATGTCCAGCCTGTTGCCTTACAAACGGGACGCAATGGCTGAGCATGGATTTCGATGTGGCTCACCAATTGTGTACAGGTCAAAGTCACTTGAGCTTTTGATGAACTTACGTCAAGAGGTGTATGTACTTGATTTACAGTTTTATCTTTGGAGCAACACTCTGAAAGATCCTAGATCATGGGCTATCGTCAATTTCGCTCTCGAAAATAAGGTGAAGTCACTGGCGTTGTGGACAGCTGGCAACGCTGGACTTTCACTTGCCAAGATGTGCTCATTTTTGAACAGATTTCATAGCCCATCGGAGCATTTGTGGGTCTACGTATTGTTCACCATGGACGATCCACACGCCATTGAGTTGTTGCCGACGCTTAAACTGTGGCGAGCTGAGGCTATTCCTTTGCCAGTAAATAGCGTTTACGATCCTTTGCAGACTCGAGAAGTTGTCAATCAGTACTGTTCATCAATTTCTCGTGAACTTGGAAATTACTGGGAGACTACTGACGGATGGGAAGGATTGGGTTCACAGATGTATAGGTTGTTAATGGCACAAGTTGTGTCCCAGATTGATCCAGATTCAATACTACTTCCCGCTGGGACAGGAAATTTCTTGGTTGGGACGGTTCAAGCCTGTGAGGATATTGGTCAGCGTAGGACGATATATGCCGCAACCCCAGAAAACGACAACATATTTGATACAATTGAACTGCATCCCGGTCGATCCGCAAGGAATTCCCAAAAGGTTAGAAACGAGCGACCTCATAGCATGAGAAAGTTGGCTGGCACATACTCACCGTTGATGCCTTGCGTTGATGCTGCCCTGAGAAGGGAGCTTCTTGATCAAAAGACCAACGTCCGAGAAATCGCAATTTCAAATGACATTCTTCGCTCTGCCGCAACTAGTCTTCTCAGTGCAGGAATACGGGCAGAGCCCTCAGCAATTGCGCCATTTGCAGCTCTGCTAACGTCTGAGGTTCGATCGAGCGTCGATGAATTCAAAAAAATCCTCATCGTTAATACTGGGTGTGGACTTTTGAGCTCAGAAGAATACAAATTTCTTAACGAAGCACGACCTTAAATTTTAGGGTGTGCGGCGCACACCATTGCCTTTTGAAAATTGTGCGGTTGATAATTAGTCCGCACAGCAGCTCTGCGTCGTCATACCCAATATGAGTAGCATTTCTCCTCTTTCGGTTGATTCACTTTCTGACGTTATTGCGGCGGGCCCATCGTCCGAAACACACCCATCCACCCACATCAGAACCACTTCAGATTCGGATGGTTCGCTTCGTGCAATTTCCAGCCTGATGATGAAGGAAAGTCTAATCTTGTCGGATATTGGAGTTCACACGTGGGCCTCCGTAAGCAATGAAGGTCAGGTTGTCACTCATATGCGGGAGCTGACGGGTTGAATCCGTTATCGAAATCGATTGCCCTAGCCTTACCATATTCCGAGGGTGAGGTGGACGCAGTTAGAAACTCACTAAAGTCAGCCCGCCGTGGTGCTTCGAAGACCGAAATACGCATTGGTGTGGGACCCATCACAAGCATTCCGGCAAGAATATTTGGCTACGCAGAAAGCGTAGCCGCCGCCTTTTCTGAAGTAGAAACAGTCCTCGGAATTAAGGACGCGACCGTTTCTATCTTTTCCTCCGGTCCAAAATCGTCTGAATGCAATGAATGCCTTTGCTCGCTGGGTCTCGTTGCTTTAGCAGGTGCCCTTCGTTTTTCTGGGGTTTCGACAGCAATCCAATTGGATCTGGCATCGTCCGATAGAGAGATTCCTGATAATTGGCAAATCGAACTGCCCGACGATGTAAATATTTGGCTAAGCGGGCGTCAAAATGAACATGCCAA
>JAYUOQ010000358.1:0-8808 GCA_043760685.1 Armatimonadota bacterium
CGATCTTTACTTAACTTTACCTAGTAGGTTTCTCTGGCGGAATCAATTTATCAAGTTTCGCTAACTGAACATCAAGTTCCTTGGCAAGCTTGTTAAACACTTCGTACGATTGCTTCGTTGGACGATAGTCAGCCCCAGATACGTTGGAAAAGACTCCAGCCAGTTTGTCGTTCAGACGAATTGGATAATTCAGCGGATCTTGACCACTCTTGTTTTTCGTTTGGTAGATGGCTTCTTCGACTTCTGTAATTCCTTTGAGCCAGGTTGGATCAGCGTTTGCACCTTGAGCATCTCTTGCTCTCTTTATTCGATTCATTGCTGCGTGAGCGAGATCGATCTTTGCTGAAATCTGCATTTGGAACCGGAATTTCTCTTGAAGATCAGCATCGGTGGCGGGTGTCCGAGGATCCTTCAACCACTTGAATGTTGTCATCAACTTCTGACCGTCGGCAATCATAGTTACCTTGTATTCCCCAGGAGGGGCAGCAATTGGAGAGGCCCCACCCGCCCAAAAGATCATGCCCGGGACCATCTTAAACGAAGGGTATCGAAAGGATGCGCTGGTTTGATGCAGACCCTTATTGGTTTGACCCGAGACGGTTTGGAGGAGTTTGCCAGCGGAATCTGAAACTTCAAACTTAATGTCTTTAACTTCGTCGGGCAGGTAGTAATTGATCACGAGGCCACCTTTTGGATTCGCACCAACTCTTGGACCACCTTGCCCAAAGTAGTTGACCGGAATGGTGTCCTTTGGCTTAAACAAACGCATTCCAGACTTTGGATCAGCAGCCATCTGTTGAAGTGGAGAAAGATCGTCCATCACCCAAAAACCGCGACCGTGAGTTGCGAGGACGAGATCGTTCTCCTTCCAAGCGATGTCATGAATAGGACTGAGCGGTAGGTTGTTTTGCAGACTTTGCCAGCGGTTTCCGCTGTTGAAGCTGACGAAGAGACCCGTTTCAGTTCCAGCATAGAGAAGACCAGGTTGCTTCTGATCTTCGCGAACAACGCGTACAAAGGCATTTTTAGGGAGTCCGGACGTAATCGCGGTCCAAGACTTGCCAAAGTCAGTTGTCTTGTAGGCGTAGGGCGTTTGGTCATCGTTGAGATGATTATCAACCGCAGCAAAAGCGGTTCCAGCATCAAATGGCGAAGCCTCAATCATGCTAACTTTCGCAAATTTCGGCATGGCTGACGGCGTGATATTGGTCCATGTACGTCCTCCGTCCTGGGTGATATGGATGAGGCCATCGTCGCTACCGGCCCATAGGATTCCCTTCTTCTTGGGTGACTCAGCGAGGGTGAAGACGGTGCCAATGTACTCAATGCTTGTGTTGTCTTTGGTGATCGGACCACCGGACGATTTCATCATTGACTTGTCGTTGCGAGTCAAATCTGGACTCAGTTTCTTCCAGCTTTGCCCCATGTCAGTGCTTGCCATGACGAATTGTGAGCAAGTGTAAAGAAGCTCAGGATTGTGGTGAGAAAAGACGATTGGAAAGGTCCATTGGAAACGGTAGTCCAAATCTTCCGCGCCATGCCCCATCGGGTTATCTGGCCAAGGATCAACAGATCGAGAGGTTTTTGTCCGGTGATTAAACCAAGAAAGGTCGCCGCCATAGCTTCCACCAAAAACTACATCAGGATCGTTCGGCTTTGCCGCGATATAACCACTTTCTCCACCTGCGGTACCCGTCCAATCATCCTTAGTAATTCCGTTGCCAAGGGTTCGACTAGGAATACGGATCGAACTGTTGTCTTGCTGTGCGCCAAGGATGTTGTAGGGAAACGCGTTATCGGTGGAAACGTGATAGATCTGAGCGGTAGGCATATCAAGCTCACTAAAGGTCACGCCGCCGTCGCTGGTTATCGTCGCACCGCCATCGTTCGCTTCAATCATTCTCTTGGGGTCATCGGGAGAAATCCACAAGTCGTGGTTGTCGCCATGTGGTGGTCTCAGGCTGGTAAACGTTTTGCCGGCGTTCGTAGATTTGCCCCATCCAACGTTCAGAACGTGGACACCATCCTTGTCCTTCGGATCAGCAAAGATGTGAGTGTAATACCAGGCTCGTTGACGCCAATTGCGGTCGTCGTTGGTCTTCTTCCAGGTCGCACCCGCATCGTCGGAAACAAATATTCCGCCATCAATCGCCTCGACATGAGCCCAGTAACGGTTGTGATCAACCGGCGAAATCGAGACTCCAATCTTCCCGAGGATCCCCTTTGGAAGTCCTTCGTTACGACCAATATCAGTCCAGGTTTCTCCACCATCAACCGATTTCATGATCGTGCTATTGGGTCCACCCGAGTTCAGGGAGTACGGGGTTCGCCAAGCATCCCAAATTGTTGCCATCAGTACTTTCGGATCTTTGGTATCAACTACGAGGTCCACCGCACCAGCTTGATTCGTTGCGAAAAGGACTCGCTTCCAAGTTGAGCCTCCGTCTTCCGATTTGTACACTCCACGTTCGTCGTTTTTGCCGTAAACATGACCGAGTGCGGCGACCCAGACAATATTGGGGTTGGTTGGATGGACGGCAATTCTGGAAATCGTCTGGGTTTCCTTAAGCCCAATGTTTGCCCAAGTCATTCCACCGTCGGTTGACTTGTAGACGCCGTCACCTTCGGAAATATTGCCTCGAATGTCCCGTTCGCCCGTTCCAGCGTAAATGATATCTGGGTTACTTGGCGCGAGGGTAATTGCGCCAACCGAGCTTGAGCCTAAAAAACCGTCGCTGACTGGCTTCCAGTTAGCACCAGAGTCGACAGTCTTCCAAATTCCCCCGCCAGTCGCCCCAAAGAAGTACTCTTTAGGATGTTGAACCGAGCCGGCAACTGCCAGTGATCGACCACCTCGATACGGTCCAACAAACCTCCACTGCATGGAATTAAACAGTTCAGCGGATTGAGCGGCAGAGAATCCGGAGAGAAGGAGGAGGGCACTGATTGAGAGAACTTTCTGAACTCGCATTTATTCTGTGAGAATACCAACATGAACGTGGAGGAAAGTTCCGCTACGGAACGATGTTTTGAACCGGGATGACTAACGTCATCGGTTCTTTCCGTTTTGGAATGAGTTGACGGATAATATACGGCTCCATTCCAAGTTGTCTGCCCAGGTAAGGAAGCGTCTCGCGATCAATAAGCTGCTTGCCTTCTTTCAGCAGTATTCGGTTAGACACGGTCTTTTTGTCCTTCCCCAACAGTTCTAACCCATGCTGATGTACTGAACTGAGATCCACACATTCGACGATCAGTTGTGGAGGCTTAGAATTTGGCGCCTTACGGAAGCTAACTGTTCCGGTATTCATATAAAGCCTGATCGATCCATCCGCCACCATTTCCCGTTCCGACTTGATTTCTTCTCGGTGGTAGACGTGTACGAATCCCGTGATTTTGACTTTGGATCCGGCCGGGACTTTGCTCATTGGCAAGGTGGCAATAAGGTTATCGGAGAAGGTTGAGGACATCGGTCCAAACGAGGTTATTTTGCCGTCCGGCGTAATGAGGGAGGACTGTCCTTCCATCCGAATTACCTCGGTCTTATGCATTGGTCCGGTAGCAAACAATCGAGAAACGACTTCGATGTTTCCAGTTTTGGCGTTCTTTTGAGTCTTAGCTTCTGCCTTCATGGTGAAACCAGACGCTCGCGAAGTTTGTTCTTCGATGAGGGGCTGATTAATCGGATTGGACGAAAAACCGAATGGCCGCCAAATGCCAAAGCCTATTGCAACGATTGAAAAAGAGGCAACACCAATCCAAAAAGCTCTTTGGCTTACGTTTAATCCTGCGATCTTATTACCCTCCTTTATACTGTACAACTGTTCCCTTACTGGTCCACCAGCGCATCAACTTTAACTCGAGTCGCTTGCCTCGAATCAAAGGATCAACCGCAACGGCACGCTTAATCTGCTTGATATCTTTGGAGAAGAAGACGAAAATGCCCCTTCGGTCTCCTTCAGTTACTAACGGTCCAGCGGCGGCAAGAATTCCGTCATGAGCCATTTTTCCAATGTTTTCGAGATGACCTTTTTGCATCTCGCTCAACTTGGCTGCAGGATATTGTGGCGCATTTTTGGGCCTCTGGAGAATACCAAACCAGACTTTCTCGATGTCGTCAAACTTTGGAGCCTTTACAAATACGTTCTGGAAGAACCATGGCAAAACATCGAGGGAAATATATCCAGACTTAACGTACGGATCATCTTTCAGCCATTCCTTCGCTTGTTCAGGATCCTTTGCGTTGAGTACTACTACGCCGGCGTAGCTTTCGTCCTCGAATGGACCAACCGCGACAGCTTTTCCTTCTTCCCAAAGCTTTTTGATCCCAGAAATATGTCGCTCGTTGTAGTTCTTGTCGAGATGTGGCGTTAGCGGGTTTCGCCCCGGCACCACACGGAGAAAAACCATTTGCATCGTGACCATGTTCGTAGGGGTTTGGGAACTCGGTAACACGGTGAAAAGACTAGCTAGTAAACCTATCATCAGTATTTGCTCTAGCTTTATCTTAACGCATAGGCGAAGCCATGAGCAATCGATTCCGATCGTCCGAATTGTATTACCGAGGGGTAAGAATGGGATTTCGTCAAGAACTACGAGATGAAGGGACTGAGCTGTCGCGACTGAAGTCGTTGAGCGACGGTGTCTTCGCCATCGTTTTGACCTTTCTCATTTTTCGACTCGACATTCAGAAGTTTGTATCCGCCGAGAGCGACGGGGTGCTTTGGTTCAACATTAAGGAACAAGGAACCGCACTTGTTGGATACACACTGAGTTTCTTCATTATCGCCAGCTTTTGGATGCTTCACCAACGAGTATTTCGACACGTGAACAGATTTAACGGCACATTACTTTGGCAAAACGTCATCTTCCTATTCTTTGTATCGATCCTCCCCTTAACGACATCCATCCATAGTGGGAACCCAACGTTGGCCAGCGCTTGGGTGATGTACGCCACGAACAATGCTGTAGCTGGACTGAGCATGTTGGGAATTTGGTTGAGGTGCTGCCGATCAGAAATGACCTGTGATAGTACTTCGAAAAATGTTGAAAACTTCTTTGTTTGGAGAATCGGGGCTATTCCGTTGGTCTTTCTTGCTAGTATTCCGCTCGCATTTAAGAGTGTTGCATGGGCAACGTGGAGCCCATTAGCTATTCCCGCTCTCCTCGGCCTTATCCATCTCGCCTTTGGATCAAAATTGAGGCACTTAAAACTCGTCACGTTTAAAAAGTCATCGCATGACCACAGAGAAGAAGCGGCATAAGCGATCGGGCGATCTCAAATCCAAAAGCAGTATCCTATTGAGGTGGCATCGTTCACTATCCCAATCCGCTCCGACAAGCTCCAAATGTCGTTTGCCGTCAACAGCGAACTATGCAATGTTCAGACTGAGTTCCAAAATGTAACGATCTTGGATACCGAAGTCTTTGGAAAAGCACTTCTGCTTGACGGTCATATCCAGCTCACCGACTTCGACGAAGCAGCTTATCATGAATGTTTGGTTCAGATTCCGAGCCTAAACTTGCCACACTTTGAACGAGCTTTGGTCATTGGTGGTGGTGATGGCGGAGTTATCCGCGAGCTTTGCAAAATCCCTTCCGTAACCCACATTGACATGGTCGAGATCGACCAGGGAGTTATCGATGCATGTCGCCACCATATGCCAAACTTGAGCGACGGAGCGTTTGATGATCCTCGCGTTCACCTTCATATCACCGACGCATTTCCATTTGTAAAGAGTGCGACTGGTCAATACGACTTGATCATTGTTGACTCGACCGATACCTACGAAGAAGAGGAAGGCGAGATAAGTGAAATGCTTTGGACGAAGGAATTCTATGCCGATATTGCCCGGTTGGCGTCACCTTACGGAATTGTCGTGACTCAAGCCGACAACCACGTTTTCTGCCCATATTCATGCGAAGAAGTGTTGGGGCTCTTCTCCAATGTCTTCAACCATCGTGGGTTTTACTTCGGTCTTGTTCCATCGTTTGGTGGCTACAGCGGTTTTGTTTGGGGCAGCATGAACAACGAGGTTAGCGTCAATTTTGAGGCTCGCCTTGGAAAGGATCTCAAGTATCTCAACGAAATTACCTATCCGTTGGCGTTTTCTGATTTAAGGTTTAGCTAACGTTGATTACGCTCGCCCAGCGCCAAACTTTACGACTGTCGACTTTGCGTTTGCCCCACGAACTTTGTAATTCGTAACCTTGCCGTTTGCCCAGGCGATGTCAACCGTTACATTGCCTCGACCTTTGAGACCCTTGACTGATCCCTTCGTCGCCCATTCGTCGGGCAGAGCCGGCAATAACGTAACCTCGCCCACTTTGCTTTGGAGCAACATTTCGGCAACTGCTGCTGTCGCCCCAAAATTTCCATCAATCTGGAATGGTGGGTGAGCGTCAAACAAATTAGAGTATGTTCCTCCGCCGTTTGAATAGTTGTATCCCTCGACGCCAGTCGGTCGCAGGAGACGATGAAAAACTTTCAGGGCTCGGTTTCCATCTTGAAGCCTTGCCCAAAAATTGATCTTCCAAGCCAAGCTCCATCCGGTTCCGTCGTCACCTCTCGCATCAAGCGATTTTCGGGCAGCAGCCGCCAAATCTGGAGTCCCGTCTAAGGTGATCTGATTGGAAGGATACAAGCCATAAAGGTGAGACACATGGCGATGCTTCGGTTCCGCCTCTTTGTAAGGCTCAAGCCATTCCTGCAATCGGCCATCTGGGGCAATTTGCATCGGAGCAAGTTTTGCCAGTGCGGTTTTTAGCTCGGCTCTGTGAGACGAGTCGAGACCAAGAATCTCGCCAGCCTTAATCGTGTTCTCAAACAATTCACGAACAATCTGTTGGTCCATCGTTGGTCCCATGCAGGTGTTGAGGCCACCATCAGTAGGATGGATATAGGTGTTCTCGGGCGAATTTGATGGCGCAGTAACCAGCCAGCCGTGCTTTGGTTCTTCTACCAACATATCGAGAAAGAACAATGAAGCAGATTTAAGAACTGGGTAGGCAGACTTCAGATACGACTTGTCCTGGGTGAACTCGTAATGATCCCATTGATGCTCGGTGAGCCAAGCACCGCAGGTGACGGTTGAACCCCATTCGGCGCCCTCACCGGGCGAGGTGAAGTGCCACGGATTAGTAATGGTATGAGCGACCCACCCTCTGGCACCGTAATAGGCTCTGGCGGTTTTACGACCATTGTCAACCAGCTTAGGAACAAAATTCAGCAATGGATTGGCACAGTCGGATAAGTTGCAGTTTTCTGCAAGCCAATAATTCATCTGGACGTTGATATTCAGGTGAAAATCCGCGTTCCAAGGAGTTTGGATTTCCTCCGCCCAGATTCCTTGAAGGTTCGCAGGTAAGGGGCTATCTGGTCGCGAAGAGCTGATGAGCAAGTACCGACCAAAATTGAAATAGAGCGCACAAAGTGTCGGATCTGAGGTTCCCTTGGCGAGCTCGGCCATGCGCTCGACCGTCGGTAATGCTTCGTGTTTCGAGGTCGGAAGATTGAGGTCAACCCGGTTGAAGAATTTTTGATAGTCTTTGACATGTCTCTTTGACAAGTCGGCAAAGGGGAGCTTTGAGGCGGCTGACAGTTGCTTTGAACACACCGATACGTAATCGGGATTGAACATGCTCGTTCCAGCTGAAACCAGAATAAGCATTTCGTCGGCGTCCTTCACTTCGATGCCATTTCCCTTAGGTTCTTGGGTTCCACCTTTGAGGATCACTTTGGTCTGACCTAGGAATCGAAGACCAGAGATTCCGGGAGCTCCGCTGGGTAATTGACCGTCGATGACAATGCGGTCGAGATCGACTCTGGTGTTCGCGTTCTCAGCCCGATCCATGCTGACCAGAGCATTGATCCTTTTGGCACCTTTACTCAACACTCGGTAAACAAAAACTTGGTCTGGTGCCGAGACGAACGCTTCACGTTCAAATTTGGCGTTGTCAGAAACGTAGGATACGCTGCTGGTTGCAGACTCCAGATCGAGAGTTCGCTTGTAGTCTTTCGATGTCTCGTGGTCGTACTTAATGCGAAGATTGCTGAGAATTTGATAACAACCGAATTGACCATTCTTACCTTGCGACGATCCAGGCCCTTTACAAACAAAGTTCTGTTGGAGCAACTCCTGGGCTTTCCTTGGTTGGTTGGAAAGCAGAAGGCGTCGAATCTCTGGCAGAACGTTTACCGCATCTTCTCGGTCAGCATCTTGGGGACTGCCAGACCAAACGGTGGACTCGTTGAGAACAATTCGATCTTCCTGAACTCCACCGAAAATCATTGCACCGATTCGTCCGTTGCCGAGGGGCGAAGAATCGTAGAATTTTGCCGCGGGCGATGTTGCCCAGATTTTCGTTGAGGAGTCACTTGCCATGGCAAATCCTGAGACCAATAACCCGACAAGCAGGCCAAGACATTTCACAAAGTTAGTTTAGAACTTCGCAACGATGAGAATGCCATCATTCGTCGATGTCTCGACCGGAAATCCATTTTCGTCAAAGCGAATTTCATTCTTCTTCGATCCAATTGTTTGACTAATGGTTTGTCGCTTTTGAAGCTTTCCGTCAACATTCTTTTCCGTCTCGCCAATGTAGGTACTGGTTGCGGATTCCCAATTAAGGCTCGTCGAGTTAAACACCAAATACTGATATGGATGCCCCTTTTCTGGTTGGTCTCTCAAGAACCAAAATTCCGGTAAGTCTCGAATCTCCGCTTTGGCAGGAATTGCCTTTGTAGTTTTAGTAAGCTTACTGCCGACAGTCTCCGTGACCAGAAGGTCAATTGCCCGAAATTCGATG
>JAYUOQ010000359.1:0-8805 GCA_043760685.1 Armatimonadota bacterium
CTTTGCAAGCATGGTGATGATCACCATGGGCTTGAATTTGGCAAGACCCGACTATTGGATTGCACGAGTAAATTTGACTCGCAGTGAAGCGAAAAATCTTGATCCTCAAATGATCATTGAGGCGGGAGCCGACGCTCGCAGCGCGGTTCGAGATTTTGGGGGTGAGAAAATGATGATTTCAGATAAGACCTCAAACATTGAGGCCGAATATCTGAAACATCTGAAATCGGTGCCGCATGGATGGAAGGAAATGACCATATCGCAGATGTCAAGTTTGCAGAAGTGACACCAGCTTTGACTTGTTTGGTTACTTCCCTAGGGTTGTAACGATGTCCTTGAGGAATTCCTGTGCGGTGAACCGCCGAAAGTTTTCAAGGAAATGATCTACGAGGAAATCCATTTCGTTTTGCATTCCACCGGCAACGTGAGGAGTAATGAAGCAATTTTTTGCACTCCATAGTGGATGGTCAGACGGAAGTGGCTCAGGGCTGGTTACGTCGAGATAGGCGGCGGCAATCTTGCCATTGTTGAGCGCAGCGGCAAGGGCCTCTTGGTCAACAGTGTCTCCTCGTCCAACGTTGTAAAAGGCGGCATTGGGTTGAAATTGGCTAAAAACTTTCTCGTTGAATAGCTTGTTCGTCGATGGACCGGCGGGAAGTAAGTTGACGACGTGATCGGCCCAACTGAGGTGACTTTCGAGGTCGGAAATTTTGAACGTTGGGACTGGCTCGTCGCCGTTTGGAGTTCGTCGGACGCCACGAATATTACAACCGAAAGGAGCGAGCAATTCGGTTAATCGAACTCCAATTGCACCATAACCGACGATGAGGACATTTTCGCCGGTCAGCACTCTCTCGATGGGGCGTAGGGCGTTATAAGTCCATTCATGGTTCTCATGGCTCTTGAGGCTTTGGATGAACCGACGGTTGTGACAAATCATCATTGCAAAGACGTGCTGTGCGCAGGGGTCGTCGTAAACGGATGAGCTGTTGGTGAAAGTGGTTTGGTTTGCGGCTAGTGCATCGCGGAGGTCGGCTCGGTCATATCGGGTGAAACCGGCACTCGTGATGTGAATCCACTTGAGTGTGTTTGGTGCCAGAAGATCTTCAACTGCTGGTTGGCCGAAAGCGATGTCCGCTGTCGTACAAGATTCATCTCGAGAACCGACGGAGAGGTTCGTTCCGGTTGAGTTGGCAACCACGAGAGTATGGGGTGCGAGTTTGTCTCGTAACCACTGGAGCTTTTCAGGTTCTAGGTCGTGGTTTGTCCAGATGTTCACTGGTCGTAAGTTTACTTACAATTCTTTCGTGGCGAATAATCTTATGTGTGGTGCTCGTCGTCATGCATGGCATCGTGAAGCTTGCGCTTTCCGTCTTCAAGACCTTGCTGAAGTTGCCCTACACCTTTTCCGATGCCGCGCATCAGTTCCGGCAGTTTTTGACCACCAAATAACATAAGAATGACAAATCCAATGACGAGCCATTCGCCACCACCGGGCAAGCCTGGCACTATTTTTCCTCGGGCTTTGGTTCGTCATTCTTTTCTTCGGATCCTTCGGAGAAGGCTTTTTTACCTTCATCGAGTCCTTTCTTTAGTTCACCGACGCCTTGACCAAGTCCGCGCATGAGTTGAGGAATCTTGGCTCCACCAAAAAGGAGGAGAACGGCGCCACCAATGATCCAAAGCTCGGGTCCACCGGGCAATCCAAAGATGGCAAAAGGCAATGTGTTCATAGACATGAGGCTCAACGTCATTATACTGCGTTAGTTCGAACTATCTTCCTTAGAGTTACCTGATTCGTCGGAACTATTTGAATCTATTTGAATATCGAAACCGCCTTTCTTCTTTTTTGAACCCATATTCATGTCAAATCGGCCCATCTTTCCATTCTTATCGATCCTATAGACGTCCTTTGCTCCGGCATCAATCAGCATCCACCCTCTTCTCTCATCTATGACATCGCCCATGAATTTTGGACTATCTCCAAAGGGAAGTTTCTTGAATGGTCCTGATTGATTGAAGGAAACGCTTTTTGTTTCAAAGATTGCAATTGCCTCGGGATTGGCTTTGGTGACTTCCTCAATCTTTCTTTCAGATAATGCCTCATTGAACATGAACCCGGTCTTGACACCACTTCCTTCGCATGACCATTCTCCACCTGGCTTCCATAAGGTTGTCATTGGCATGTCTTTCATGTCCTTATCAACGACAAAGTATTTTCCTATGTCGGCTTGCCATGTTTTGGCATTGGGCAACTTGCCATCGTGGGCTTTTGAGTATTCGCGCAACGCAACTTTCATGCTTTCGACATTGACCATACAGCCAACCATGGACATTGCACCTTTACCAAATTTGAAACCATAGAACACGACAGCCCCAACTGGAAGTCCGCAACAGAGCAGAAGGGCTCCTAAAATTGCAAATATTACGAGAACTGTATTGTTCTTCTTTTTCATCGGTGCGGGTGGTTGTCCTTCGTAACCTTGGAATGGAGGAGGTGTTTGCATGATGTACTTTCTTATACTATGACGGATTTGCATAGGTTTTGGAAGTAGGAACGAAGTCCTATCCGCTAAAATGAACCTATGCCAGATTACAGTTCACTGCCAAGCGTGACGGCTCTGGCGTCGATTCCTGAGTTGGAAAGGTTTCCCGAAGCAATCCGCACTCGGGCGGCGCAGAACTCTATCGCGGCAGCGCGCACAGGCTTAAAGGAAGGCGAGCCAATCGATGTAAACGCAATGGCAATCTTTGAAGCCGTGAAGATGAGGATCGGCGAATATCGAAGGATTCACAACTTATCTGGAGTCATTCTTCACACCGGACTTGGCAGGGCACCGCTTCCAGCGGTCGTTCAGGCTGGCTACTCGAACCTAGAATTTAGCCTTGATACGGGCAAACGAGGAGACCGACAAGACCATGTTCGTTCACTACTGTGCGAGCTAACAGGCGCAGAAGACGCTTTGGTCGTCAATAATGGAGCTGGAGCAGTTCTTTTGGCTCTGTCGGCGCTGTGCACTAAGAAAGAAGTTTTGCTTAGTCGAGGACAAAGTGTAGAGATCGGTGGTGCTTTCCGAATGCCAGATGTGATCAAAGCGAGCGGATGCAAATTAGTTGATGTTGGGACGACAAACAAGACTAAAGCTCAAGACTATTCGGAAGCGATTACCTCGAAAACCGCAGCTATTCTCCAATGTCACCCTTCCAATTTTGAAGTGAAGGGGTTTACAAGTTCTCCCACAACTCAAGAACTGGCTGACGTTGCTCATAAAAATTGTCTCTTATTCATCAATGATCAAGGCAACGGCGCACTCATTGACTTTAAAAAGTACGGCATCCACGAAATCGAAACGCTGCCACAGAGCGTTGCTTCAGGCGCGGACATCACCATTGGAAGCGGCGACAAATTGCTTGGAGGACCTCAGTGCGGCATCATTCTTGGTCGAAAGGACCTGATTGCAAAGATGGCGAAGCATCCTTTGGCACGAGCTCTTAGGATTGACAAGACAAATCTAATGGCCTTGACCACGACGCTGCGAAATTACTCATTTAAGTCATTTGAAGAAATACCGATGTTTCGATGTCTTAACTATTCGGCGGATACGATAAAGGATTGGTGTGAAACAATTTCTCCTAACGGCGCTGAGATATTAGAATCGGTAACCGAAATTGGATCCGGTGCGGCTCCTGGACAGGGTGTGAAATCTTTCTCCGTCGTGATGGGTTCAAAAAAGCCTGATGCACTATTGGCAAGTCTGCGACAATGCGGCCTTATTGGTCGAATCTACAAAGGCAAAGTATGGCTTGATCCTCGAACTGCCGAAGAATTGTTTGGCCTTGGAACTGGCATTCCTGTTGAGCTGGAACAAGAACACAGGACTTTTTTTACTGATCATATGAAGAGTATGATCTCGGATTGTTGGGAACAATGGAAATAGATAACGAGATACGGAAATCACGGAATGAGACGCTTCGCGCCTTGCTTGAGGCGTTGGATTTGAATGCGCCAGGCGAACGGTTGCATGCCGAGCGAGTCGCGGTATATGCGGTTGCTACCGGGGCAGAACTTGGATTAAGCGAAGAAGAACTCTTGCGGCTTCGCTATTCGGCATTGCTGCATGATGTGGGCAAGACTCGCCTTGATGGTGGATTGCTGAGCAAAGTTGGCAAACTGACCGATGTGGAACTTGAGGTTCTTCGTCGGCACGCAGAGTATTCCGTCAAGTTGGTTGAATCGTACGATTTTCTGGTTCCTGCGATTCCGGGAATCCGATCTCACCATGAACGATGGAATGGGGCGGGATATCCGGACGGACTTGTTGGCGAAGAGATTCCGATTGCGGCACAGATCATTGGGATGGTCGAAGCGTTTGATGTGATGATGAATGGTGCCGCTTGGAAGAGTCCGACGACGCGAGCTATTGCTTTGGAAGAAGTAGAAGGCAGTGCAGGGATTGAGTGGAATCCGGAAGTCGTTGAGGCGTTTTTGAAGGTTGAACGGGTGATTCAGCCGATCGGAAGCGATTAGGTTGGTTGCCAACGCATTCTTAGATAGATTTCCGTTTCTTGATACGACTGGAACCCAAGGCCCTGATACAGTCGCAAGGCGGGGTTAAATTTCTCAACGGTCAAGGTAAGAGCTTTATCCAATGCCTTGGCCCGGGTTTGCATATTGATCATCTGCTTAGTTCCGATTCCCTGGCCACGGAAATCACTGGTGATTGCGATATCGATAAGGTGCAAGGTGTCAATATCGATGGTCGCTTGATATCCAATAGGCTGACCGTTGAACTCCAATATTTCGTACAACGCTTCGGCGTACACCTGGTCGTAATACGTTCGCATGGCATTGTATTGTTGGTTCAGGAGTTGGTCGAGCGGTTCACCAACCAGACCAGCCATTAGAAAATCTGGGGCCCGGATTTCGAAAAAGAGTCCTCGCAAAAATTCGGAATCATCCGCAGTTGCGTCTCGAACAATGACATCCATGAGTTTAATTAAAGATGGCTTGGTATTGTCGATTTGTACCGTCATCGGAGATTGGCACTACAAATATGTCCTTTTCACCTAAATTAGCGTTACTAAGCCGATAGGAACCTTGGCTCAACGGACTTGAGCTTGGGCCTTCAAAAATCAGCGAAAAGGGCTCCGCTCGACCAGCATGTCCCTTGCCCGAAAGTTCTGCCGAGCACAGGTTCAGAATAACAAACGGCTCGCCTTCGACATCTGACGGCACGGCAAATTGTTCGCCAACAAGTGGTTGTATGTCCTTTAACTCCATCTGCGGTTAGTTCCTAGACGGGAAAATCCCTTGGATGGCGATGCAATAGTTGAGAACGGTGCTTGGCTGATGGTTATTGTGAGGCTGACTTCCCCCGCTGATCGCAAGAACCAAAGCTGAAGAATCTGGACCGGAAACTGAGTAAATGAGTTCTCCCTTGGTACCGGTTGCACTTAATCCGGCAGAAAATGCGTTCGCAGGATTGTCCAATGATGCTATGGCACTTGATGCCCGAACGGCGTGAGTGTGAGAAGGAATCTCGCTGTTGGTTAGCGTGTGAGCACCTTCTCCACCAACTGTTCCTTGAGGAATCTGCGGACTAAAACCAAGTAACACTCGATCCCTTGCGTCGGGCAAGTAAAAATTGGTCTGACCGTTGCCACCGTACGTTGTGCCAAGCAGTGAGAATAAAGCTTGGTTTTGATTAATTGGTAACAATTGACCGTTGCACAAGGCATAGCCTCTTGGTGCGAATGGGAATGAAAAAAGTTTAATTTCAGCGAGAAATGGTTCAGCCATGGTTTCCTCTTTACGGTCTCGGTGGGAATATTCCCTGTAGCGCAATTATGTAGTTGATCGTCGCAAATGGTTGCATGTTGTTGTGTGCCTGACCACCACCGTCAGGGATTACGGCATCGGGGCTCAAATTTCCGGTTGAACTTGGTGCATAACACAGCTTTGCAGCCTTAGCCGGAAACTTTCCGGTTGGGGTCAAAGAGTTAGCGGCAGCGGAAGATGCAACCACTGGGTGGGAATGAACGGGCAACTGGGACGGTTGCAATGTTACGGTTTGGAATCCGTCTTGCTGACCCAAATCGTATGAACCGAGCCCTGGACCTTGACCTTGCCCAACCGCGATCCTGCCTTGAAGGTTCGGCAAGGCAAAATTAGTTGTACCGTTACCCCCAAAGGATGTGCCTAGCAATGAGAACAACGCAGTGTTTTGCGAAATGTTGATTAACTGTCCCGAACAAAACGCCCAGCCACGGGGGTCAAAGTTAAATGCTACGGGTCTGATCTCTCCTACAAATGGGTCCATTGTGTTTTTTTCCTTAGCCCTGAGAAGGGAAAATTCCTTCCAATGCAATGATGTAATTTACGGTTGTGAAAGGTTGTCGGTTTTCGTGGGGTTGTCCACCGCCAGTAAGACTACTTGTGTTCATCGTCACGTCTCCAGAACTGCCATAGAGATTCGATGTACTAGCTGCACCAAGATAATTTCCGATCGGTCCAGAAGCGCTGCTTCTTGCCGATGAAACATGCATTTGGTGACCGTGAATCGGCATCTGAGAGGTCGTCAATGTCCCAAACTCCGACCCGAACATTGAACCAATTGGAAAGCTATTGCCTTGGTGAATGGGAACTCGACCGCGGAGATCAGGAAGTCCAAAAACAGTTTGGCCATCTCCACCATAGATCGTTCCAATGAGGGCGAACAAAGTATCAAATTGAGCTATTGGCAATAGCGAGCCATCACAAAAAGCCCACCCAACCGGAGCAAAATTAAAGCCTGCAAGTCTTATTTCACCAATGAATGGATTTGCCATATATGTTCCCCAAAAATGATCATCCCAGGTCATAAAACTGTAGCAGGTTGCATTTTAATTGCAAGCCACATGGGTTGATCTATTTCCGTCAGTATAAAGACTCTCGTCAAACATAGCAATGGCAAATTGGCATTGTGGAAAATTATCTGGTGAGCATTTGAAAAGATTGGTAATTTTGCGGGGTCAAAAGGCTAGCGTGACAGTCTCAAATTAAGGTCACTTCGCCGACCATTCTCTGAATCCTCCGGCCAGTAATTCTCGTATAATCTGGTTATGGACGCGGATGCGTTGTATCAAGATGTTTTCGAAAAGTATTCGAAATACATCAACCCCAATCTCGCTCGACTGATGGGCTTCGCCGGTTTCGGAGTGGAGACGCACGGCGAAGGTTGCTACATCTATGATCACGAGGGGCGGAAGTTCCTTGACTGCTTGGGCGGCTACGGCACCTTTGCACTTGGTCATCGCAACCCACGCGTTATCGCTGCCGTAAAAGATCAGCTGGATCATTTGGGTCTCAGTGCCAAGGCGTTTTTTACTAAAAATGCAGCTGACCTAGCTGAAAAGTTAGCTGAATTGACTCCGGGAGAACTGCAGGTCTCGTTCTTCAGCAATAGTGGCACCGAGGCGGTCGAAGCGGCGCTGAAGTTCGCAAAGGCGACCACCAAACGAAGCAAGATTGTTTCAACCAACGGAAGTTATCACGGTAAGACAATCGGTGCGCTTTCGGTGACGGGAAGAGAAAAGTATCGAAAGAAGTTTGAGCCCCTTATGCCTGGAGCCTCATTTGTCGATTACGGCGACATTGACGCGCTTAACTTGGCAATTGATGGTGATACAGCGTGCTTTATTGTTGAACCAATTCAAGGTGAGGGCGGAATAATTGTTGCTCCAGACGGGTATCTCAAAGCCGCACGGGAAGCATGCGATCGGCACGGAGCGTTGTTGATTTTTGACGAGGTTCAAAGTGGGCTTGGTCGGGCAGGATATATGTTTGCTTGCAACCATGAGGGCGTTGCGCCAGACATTATGACGTTGGCAAAGTCGCTCGGTGGCGGAATTATGCCGCTTGGCGTAACGATTGTTACGATGCCGATTTACGATGCGGTCTTTGGCGATAACCCGATGGCACACACGAGCACGTTTGGTGGAAATCCACTTGCTTGTCGAGCCGGTTTGGAGACGCTGAAAATTCTTGAAGAAGGCGACTTAATCGAGAATTCAAAGGTTCTTGGCAAGCGGATGTTGGACGGCTTCTTGGTCATTCAGGCAAAGTACCCTGACCTTTTGAAGGAAGCTCGAGGGCGTGGCCTTATGATTGGCGTCGAGTTTACGATGGACGAAGTAGGCGAGGTCATGGTGGGCTTGCTGATGAAGCTTGGAGTTTGTGTGGCGTATGCGCTGAACAATCCTCGCGTTTTGCGGTTCGAGCCGCCGCTGATGATCACGGCGGAGCAGGTTGATTTTGCGTTGTCCTCATTTGAGGATGCGATGCAGGAGACCGCCGAATTGTTATCGGTTTTGGCTTAAGTGATCAATAATTCCCCTCCGATTGGAGGGGAATTATTTGCGAATCAACGGGATCTCTTCAGTCCTAATTTTCCAGGCAAATAGTCCCTCTTAGGTTCAAGAACGCCTATTTACTACTGTGCCTCCGCGTACTATAGGGCGGTGTATAATCGCTTGATTTTACCGGGGTTAATTGTCATATCAGGTCTTACGTTCCAAAGCTGTGGAGGTGCAGGGGTAACCGATCCTAGCATCGATCTCTACGCTGGAACATTCGCAGGCCTCGCGATCTCAAAAAATGGAGGTAGGACTTGGACAACCAAGACTACTTCGAATGGCTTAGGTGCCAACGACATACGAGCTGTTGTCGAGAAGGATGGAACGCTTTACGTTGGAAGCAACGGCGGCGGATTCTCTTTTTCTGGTGACGGCGGTAACAGCTGGACCAACAAAGGGGCGGCTGACGGG
>JAYUOQ010000360.1:0-3380 GCA_043760685.1 Armatimonadota bacterium
CTCTCTTCCACGCATCGCATTGCTATCCTTGCGGAAGCTTCCTGAAGCGGGTGAAGACCATGCTTTCAGTCGTGCGAGACCAGAAGGAAAACGTTGCTCCGGACGAAACCATGGCGCGGCTTCGAGCCCAAATTAAAAAGCTCGATTCAAGTCAAAAGTAATTCAAATTTCAAAGAGCTAACTTTCGAACATTAAGATCGTATCGCGACCAGGCGGGACGCATCCGCACCAGCCGTCTTTTCTTTCCAAGTCGTGCTGCGACTTCGTGAGAGCACCGATTTCCCACATAGTCGGGGCTATGACTTCACTCTTGGTTCCAAAGTTGGATAGCTCGATCATTACGTGTGGTTGTAGCGTGTGAACCCAAACGAGGACCCAGATGCCTGAACGAATCGCTTGAATTGAAGCCAATGGAGCGATACCAGTAAACGTATATCGATCGAGGTTGACCCAGTCAGCTCCCACGTTGTTGATAATGATTTCGTTTTTTCCTGCTGCAAACGGAACTTCAACCGTCGCTTCAGTTTCGACGGGTTTTACTCCTCCTGGATAGTCACGAGTGAAGGCGGTTGTGCCGTTAATGCTCACTTCGATCTTGGCTCCTGCCTTTGAAACATCCGCTACATGGAAGAACATCTTTCCAGCTTTCGGAGCTTCGAAAACGAAGGTCAGCGGCTTAGGCTGCATCTTTCGATTTGCATCGCCTTGGACGAACGATGAAAGTTGACCACTTTTTACGCTAGCGGAATCTTCAGGCAGATGAAAGGTTGTCAGCGTAGACTCTTGCCAGCCTCGTCCGGGGCGAAATACTTGGTCTCCGCCGAGTGGAACTCGAAGCTTGACATCTTGCCGCTTGAAGGTGTGGGCCGGTGGAAGAAGTTGCAAAATCTTGTTGTAAAATGCGTACTCCTTGAAAGCCGCATCATCCATTTTGTCCCAGTACCAATATTGCCCAGCACCGGCGTGGCCATTAAATAGTGCAGACCAGAATGCTTCTCGTCGAGCGGTCTTTGCCGCTTCAGGATTGTTTTGATCTCCGTCTCCGGGGCCAACTTCACCATAGAACATTGGCTTGGTACCGCCGTTCGGAGTGGCAGCAAGTAACCCAGCCACACTTGAAGGATAGCCATGCCCTTGAAGATAGTCGGTTTGTCCCCAGATAGGCTTATCAAGTTCAGAGCTGGTTGTGATTAGGTGATGATTCGTATCGATCGATCGCAAGTATTGCGCCATTTCGTCGTGCCACTTGCCAACGGTCACCCAATCTTGCTTCTCACGAATTCTATCTACGAGTTGAACCTCGTTAAACAGCTCCCAGGACATGATTGAAGTTGAGTAGCCGAATCTTGCGACGTAATAACGAAGCAACATTTTGGTTCGCCGTTTGGCTTCTGGGTCGGAGAAGAAATCGGATGCAGACTTGAGGAATCCTCCGTTCTTTGAGTTCCAAGGATGATCTTGCCAGTTAGGATTGACCGACGAGGAGAACATTCCATGATGAAAAAGGACAAATTGAAAATTGATACCGTTAGTCTCGGCAGCTTTCACGACCGTATCCCATCGGTCAAGGGCGACTTCGCTCATCCAACCGTCTTTTGGATTGAGCGAGTTAGTCATCCAATAGGGATTTCGGTCATCCCAATGGCAGCCCCAGACTCGCGACCAATTCATTCCCGCCTTTTTCATGAGAGGGAAGTACGATGGAACTTGTTTGGTTGGTCCTGATCCCCATGCGACGTTGATGCCGACTGGCCAGTACGGAGCACCGGAAGCCTTTTTGAACCACTTCCCTTCGGTTCGGATCATTTCTGGCTTCTTGTTGGCTACTGTGATGGCGGAAAGCTTTACAGATGGTTTTCCGTTGATTGATACGTTGGCGGTATAGGTTCCTGGCTCAGGAAGATAGCCTTTGACTTGCCACTTGCCTTTGCTAAAAAATGCGATGCGGTCGGACAGCTTTCCGGCTTTAGATTTGAAGGTTACTTTGACATCGTTTATGGCAGGATCAAACGGATTTCCCGTTGTGGTTATCGGGAGCGATACTTCAAAAGGTCCAAACATTGCGGGAGTGGCAGCCAAGACAAGGGGAAGAAAAACCATCAGCGGTATGTTTACCCGCTTTCAGCAGTTCGAGGTTCCTTAGGAATCGAGAGTTGGTTGAAATCAGTGGGCTCGGAGTTGGAGTTTGGAGTCCAAGGTCTTTTCTTCAATTGAACTCGTTGGTAACCAAGAACCCTCATCCCTGCGCTGGCTGCTTTGCCGCTCTCCGCCCAAAGAGCAAGGGGATGGAAAGTGGACATGTAAATAATTGAACCTAAATTCGGGAATTGATGAAAAGTGTAGCTCCAAGGGGCAGGGATCAGAGCACAGAGCACAGAGCACAGAGCTCAGAATAGAGACGATGGCGAGAATGGGTTTGGATGGTGGTCAAATGTTGTTATTTTTGTAAAGAATTGAACTTATCTAGGAAGATTTTCAATAAAACGCAGCACGGTTTTGGAGTTGGGCAATGTGCATCGCTTCGCTCAGGGCGAAGGGCTTAAACTGCCGGCGAATGGCACAGGGCTCACAATGAGGAGAGAGTTCTGCGGTATTTCTCATCGATAACTGGTCATTTTTGTGAAGTTTTGAATCTACAAACGGAAAATTTGAAAAATATGTAGCACGGTTTTGAAGAAGGGCAATGGGCATCGCTTCGCTCAGGGCGAAGGGCTTAATTTGCCGGCGAAACTTATAGGGCTCAGAATGAGGAGATAGTTCTGCGGTATTTCTCATCAATACTTGGTCATTTTTGTGAAGTTTTGAATCTACAAACGGAAAATTTGAAAAATATGTAGCACGGTTTTGAAGAAGGGCAAAGGGCATCGCTTCGCTCAGGGCGAAGGGCTTAATTTGCCGGCGAAACTTACAGGGCTCACAATGAAGAGCGAGTTCTGTAGGATTTTTCGTCGATACCTGGTCATTTTTGTGAAGTTTTGAGTCTACAAACGGAAGATTTGAAAAAAACGTAGCAGGAAGAAGGTTGTCGTATGTCGTCAGCAGAGTGTTAGGTAGCTGGTTGAGTTCTAAGGACTGGGAAATCATTGAATCTGTGTGAGGAAGCTGTTTTCTTAGTATATACCTTATTATACGCTTTTTTTCTAGTATTGTTCACTTTGAATGACAGATTTTTCGAAGATCGTGGGGAGGCAACGGGACTGCATTTATGTCTGTCGCTATTGAGGCAGCGTTTGTCCGATGGATGGATGGATGAGGAAGGGTCCAAGCCTCCACAGCGTGAGCCCCGACTCTTACTAGTAAGTATTGAAACTTCAAATCTGGTTAAGTATGGGCAGCGGAGGCAGCGGATTCAATCCTAAAGTAGTGGAATCAATTTTCCA
>JAYUOQ010000361.1:0-3375 GCA_043760685.1 Armatimonadota bacterium
AGAAGACAAACCAGTCTTCTACCCAGGAGGGACATATCCAAGCCGAGATGCCAAGAAATACTGCACTACCACTTGACATGTCATTACAGCATCTCACTCAGTGGCTCGCCGCTATTATCTCGTCGTAGAAAAATACCTTATCTGGAAGACTTACTGTGGTGATGACCTTTACATTCTTCACTGATCGAGTAATTGAAAAACTGCCTGATTGAATATATTTCTGCAAAGCACTCATTTTTATTACGAACTTGAAAATAAAATTTCCGATACATGCACTTAAGTAATGCATTTGCTGTAGAATCGCAAGTGATGAAGAAAATATCATTAGTCATTCTCACCGTGATCGGTTCGACTTTAGCTTATGCTGATACCGGATTCTACCAAACACTTGTCACTGACACATCACAAGTAATTCCACACAACTACGCAATTACTGGATTTACAGGTGGGGACAAGTCAGTTCATGATACGACTGGTAGTGCGGACTGGGCATTCTTTGGAACGGCGACATTTACATGGTCGAAGACAAATACTTCTAATACCACGTATGTTGGTTACAAAGTCAGAACCCATGCAGCCGTGCCAACATATCCTGCCTCGTCTGATTTTGACAATCCGGCCACGGTTACCTATTTAGCTGAGCAAGGCGGTGGAGGAGGAGGTCAATAAGCTAAGATGATTTTTAGTGCCGCTATTCTTGGGAGCTTGGTTTTCGGCCAAGGTTCCCAACTTAAGCAATCCGTTACGCCGGGGTTGCCAATTCAAGACCCAGTCGCCCATGAGAAGTTAAGAGTTAGGATTTGGAAAGCGGCACTGCAAGACGCCTACAAGCCCATCAAACAAAATCTGATCATTGACATCAATAAAAAAGAATTGACCGGAAATCCCCCTCGACTGGTGTTGCCCGGTGCACGAATTGATTTAGGAGTCAAGGTACCTGTCCGCGAGCGGGACATAATTCGCCATTCAAGCGGATTCTTACACCGAAGCCCGGTGCGAATGAAGGATGGCTGGGCGTTCCGAAGAGAGCGTGCATTTGGTACGGGGATGCAAGCGAATTACGAAGCAGTCATAAATTGGATTCTAACTGCGCCAAAGCCAGAGCTTAAGTCAATGCTTACTTCCGGAATGCCATTTGCGTACCTATCTGAATCCAGTCAAGATATTTTTGCTCGGCTCTGTGAGAACCATGGCTTGCAGAAGAAAATGTTGAATGGCGAATTCGCATCTGCCGAACTAAGATTTTCTTTCATAGGAAACTATAAGGATTCTAAAGGTACGGACTCTTCAATTACACTAAATCTTGGATCGCGCGAGTGGCGGTCGGAGGAAATCCGTAGAAATAAGCTTCAAGTGTCCTATGTCCCACCGCAATTAGATCCTGGACTATTTGGCAAGGCTTCGGTGGGTGAGCTCGAATTTCCAGAGGGAGAGATTCTCACGTTAGATGAACTCAGTAAGTTAGCTGATGCCGCCTTTGCTCGAACAACAATCTATGACGGAAGGTTTGGGCCTCAGTATGTTTATATTCAAGGGCACTTTTCGAAAGAGTCTTTTTTAAAATACATGCAGGCAATATGTAAGCCTATTGACTTTGACTACTCCTTGACGGCCCCCGAACTCCGTGATCGACTAATTAAAGCCATGATTGATGTATTGGTTCCCCTTGCTGACCCGGCAACTTGCCCTAAAGGCACTAGTTATCAGGCTTTATTTAATGGTGAAACTGTAAAAGGCAGCGATCTTTTTAGTGGGTTTGAAGATCTCAAAAGTTTTATGAAGGGGAGAAATCTACCTGACTCACAACTTTTTAGATTAAGGCCAGGACTTACTATCCAGTTGGTTGGTGAGGGCGGCGAAAATGATATCGGTGATCCTCCTGGAGAAAGTCCACTTAGTAATAGTTGGGGTATCACATTTGGCAAGATATTGCCGTAAGAGTTCTAGCCCGCCACTTCGTGGGCAGGGTTAAATTTCTTAAAAGAAGAAACTTGGTGTGGCACTAGTGACGCGAAGCGTCCAGACCGACATCTGCCTCGACGGAGCCAGTGCCACAACAAGATAACCCAGCCCACCCTGTAGCTAGCCCAGGAGAGACATATCCAAGCCGAGATGCCAAGAAATACTGCACAACCACTTGACATGTCATTACAGCATCTCACGAAAGTGGCTCACCGTCGCTAGTTTCCCATTCTCAATCAGGACTAGGACCCTGTTTTGATTGGCAGTACAACAACAGATGATCCGCCATAATTGGCGTGAGCTTCAAGGGCATAGCCTGTGTTGTCTATCGTATACATATCGTCCGCCAGATCTCCGAGACTGACGCTGCCGCGAGCAAAGCATTGATCTAACAAAAAGCGTTGCAGATCCGGCGGTAGATCTTTGACCTTCCGCCCCGACATCGTCACCAGATCCTGCATCCTTTTCGAATAGGAGTTATTGTCTTCAAAAGACTTCGCGATCGTAGCTCGCAACTCCTTGTCTATATCCAGGAAAAGTTCTTCAATATATTTCGCAGCTAGCCCAATAGTTTTCGATTGATCAACCACCGATCTCGCCTGAGTCGAAGAGTATTCAAAGATGGACGGCGTGAGAGAATATGCCACCGCAAGTTTGTCTTCGTAGGTCTCTGGCTGCTTGTCAGGCAATGACCTATCTTTTGGCGGAATAGTCTCAGTGATCCGCTTCTTCTTGCCCCCAATGGTCAAATTTACTGATGCAATCAAGCTTACGGCGTGATCATTCGAATTGGTATGAAGTTGGGCATTGACGTAATTTCTAAGATCAGGTGGCAGGTCCTTGTTTGAAGTCCAAGAGCCAACACTCTTTTTCAGAGTGTTGATTAACTGAGCCTGTAATTTCCTTCTCAATCGTTCATTTGCTGTCGATGGATAAAACAATGTTGTTCCATCCGACAGTTTGTGGAATTCGTAATCTACTTTTTTTGAAATCTCCTCTGCGCCCAAAGGCTTTGAATTATCACGAAGAATTGACAAAATATCCTTCGGATTGCCTCCACGTGGAGTGAGCACGAGCCAATCGCCATCGAAAAATAATGGTGCAATGGCGCAGAGGAGAGACAACATTACTCTCCGCCTCCTGAACCGCCGGTGGGTGGACTAAATTTTATGTAAGCATTTGCGTCGTAGTCCCACCATCGGCTACGACTAGCGCTGGCATCAACTGTACCACCCACGCCTGTATAGTGGTCAAATGAGTTTGTACCAATGTCATAGGGGGCTGCCGAACAATAAAGAGTTGAATCACCGTTAGCCATATAACAATAGCCAGTCACGTCTTTCGTCACTACGGTGTTGACGAGAGTTTGGAATAGAGTCTCCCATCCCGGTTCGGTCGTGGTGGATCCAGATA
>JAYUOQ010000362.1:0-8777 GCA_043760685.1 Armatimonadota bacterium
TTGATTCTTCTTTCCTCGCAACGGTTTGTTCCATATCAAGTTTGTTAGTTGCGATTGAACCGTTTTCGGCGGCTTCGGCACCATTGTAAAGGGCTTGGCTTCGTTCATCAAGAACTACGACGTGTTTCATGTCCAATCCTTCGATTGAGTTTGCGACAAGCATCGCAATACCTCTTGCAGCATCTCGACTAATTGAACCGTTACCGGCAGTCACGAGGCTAACACTAGCTGTAGCCGGTCTTTGTTGCTCAGCAAATGGAGAAGGGTCACCGAGAGTGACGTGGACTCGAGCGCTTCTTACTCCCGGGTTCGTTTCAATTGAGCGAGCCATCTCGCCTTCTTTCATCGATCGAATTCGTTCTCGCTCCACTGTAGGAGTCGTGCCAAGATTCATGTCTCCAAGGGTTTCGTCACCAATGTGGGCACCCTTTGGTACTTTGCCTCCGGCTGTGAGCTTCATTCGAAGTTCTGACACTTTATCGGATGGAACTTCGATTTGTCCAGGAGTATCGTACTTCATCGGGATTCCTTGAGCCTGCAAATCCATTACGATTGCAGCCTTATCGGTTTCCGTCAGTCCGCTATAGAGCATGTCGAATTTAGGTCGCGAAGCAACCGTAAACACGCCAAATAGCAATAACAGCGTAAGACCAACACCTCCAAGTGTTGTCATTCGCTGGGTTGGATTGCTTTCCAACCACCAATTTTTTATTTTTTCGATGAATCCGCCCATGGTTTAAGTCCCGAGGGGCAGCAGCTAAAGACTATATCTGCATATGTGAAAGCTCTTGGAAGGCTTCAAGCATCTTGTTCCTCACCGCCATGGTGAGTTGCATTGATGTTGAGGCTTTTTCCATTGCTAGCATTACGTCTTGAACTTCTACCGGTCGTCGACCCGTAATTAAGTCCGTTTGGATTTCAGCCGACTTGGACTGGGAATCGTTCACTTCTTTAAGTACGTCCATCAACATATGGGCGAAATCGCCCTTTTCCCCCGCGGACTGAGTCGCAGTCCCAAGTTTGCCTTGACTTAAGGCATCTTGAATCGCAGGGTTGACAGAAATTCTCATCTACTTTGTAAGGTTTCGGTTAGATCTTGCCAATCTGGAGGGCTGAACCGATCATTCCCTTCACAGTATTAAAAGCGGCGATGTTTGCCTCATAGGCGCGGCTTGCGCTGATCATGTCAACCATTTCCATTGTTGGATCAACATTGCTCATGGTTACCATTCCCGTTACCGGATCATGAAATGGGTTTGCCCAGTCAACTTTTTGGAGGCATGGTCTATCCCGATCTTCGAGAATGGATTCAATTTGTACCCCGTTGTCTGTTGAACTTAAAACAACCGACCTTCGTCGATATCCATCTTCTCCAGGACGTGCGACCGTATTAGCATTCGCAATATTGCTCGAAATGGTGTCCATTCGAAATCGTTCTGCGGTTAGCCCGCTGGTGCTGGTTTGAAGGGCATTAGCAAGAGTTCCAATTCTCATCTATTAGTTTCCTCCCCGGATGACATTTTTAAGTCCAGAGAAATACCGAGCGGTTAACTCGGCAAGGCTGTTAAATCGAGCCTCGGTTTGCGCAATAGACATAACCTCATACTCCATATCGACATTGTTTCCATCGAGTCTGAGAGATGATTTTTCGGCTTGCATTGCGCTGTGGGTTCGATTGGCTACCACCTGATCGAAGTTGTCCATGCTGTCTTCAAGGAGGATATTGAAATCCGAATCCTTGCGCTTGTAGCCAGGCGTGTTGACGTTAGCGAGATTGTTTACTAACAAAGACTGCCGTTCAGCAGTTTTGCTCATCGCTCGACTCAGACGGTCTGCCTGAGGTCCAAAAAGATTATCTAAATATGACACGGTCGTTTTCCCACGATCCACGCATCCATGTGCTTGCTCGTTCCAATCCTTGGTCCGAGAGGCATTTCCAGCCTACAATTCTTATCGGCTGGAAATCAAAAATTTAGAGTGTGGAGATGGTTACTTGCCTTTTTTGACCGCGGCATATCCGATTTCACGATCAAATCCGAAGAAGTGCTCTGCCGCAACATGCTGTCCAGGCTTTCCTAGGAATGAAACGTAGGAACAGTCATCTTCTTTTGTCATCTGAACTCCGTATCGAAGAGAATATTGGGTTCGTTGCTTATTGGCTACTTGCTCAAGAAGCTTTGTCTTTGTTGCTCGCTCGTCAGGATTCTGGGCACTTTTGAGACGCGTTGCAATTGCTGGAGACAGTTTTTCAATGTTGGCTTTCAAAATCTTTGTTGGCTTTCTGAGGTAAGCCGACGACGTAAACATCGTTTCATAACTACCGTATCGAATGATATTGACCAATTCGATTGCTCGCACGGCGTCGAGGTAAGCGTTTGAATCTCCGTTCACTGACTCTTGCTCAGCATATTCAGATAGCTTGTTAGCAAGGTTTGAGCAGGTTTTAAAGATTTCACCCTTAGGGCCATCTATGAGTGATTCACCGTAATAGCCAGGATATATTTGGGCAAGTTTTCCTTGCTTTGAACGAGAAATCCACATTTCGCTAAGTTCTCGAACAACCTTCACATCGTTGTTGTGATCTTTGAGCTTAGCTTTCGTAATCTTTATCGGCTCAATATAATCACTCGTTCTTGAATCCAAAGTGGTATCCACAACAACCGTGAAAAATGAATCGTGACAACGAAAATTGTCGACTGCACGGACTGTTCCCCCGAACACCAATGCTAACGTGCCTGCCTTTGAAAGGACTCCCCAAACTCCCCGCATATTTACAATCATCGGTTGACTGAAAGTGGGTTCCTTAGGGAAGATCGAATTAGTCTGAAAGACCTAGCAAAAATTAGAAAAACTAAAGATGTCTTTAACTTTTCTGATATAATAACTGCAGAGTAATGAGAATTACTCAAGGAAAGTACGGAGAATCCGAAAAAACATGAATAACCTTTGTCAGAGCTGGGAGTCCCACCTTGTAGAGCAAATCCGAAATGGCGACGAAATCGCGTTCGATCTGTTCGTGGACACTTACCGACCAATGCTTACTGGTCTCGCTCTGCGTAAGCTACATAACACCGAGGACGCCAGTGACGTTGTCCAGGAGACGTTCGTCAAAGCATATCGAAGCCTAAAAGACTTTGATACCAACCGACCGATACGGCCATGGCTCACAAGAATCTGCATGAATTGCATCGTGGACCTTGCCCGCCAAAGAAAGAATAATTGTGAATCGATTGATAATGTCGAATACTCGCTATCCGATGGGGGAGCCGCGACGGAAAAGGCAGAAGGAGTTTTGATTCGAGGACAGATCAACGAAGCAATCAAGCGATTGCCATGGAGATATCGCCAAATAATTGTGATGCGACACTTCGATCATCTTGACGTAAGCGAAATCGCTACAAAGTTGGAAAAGCCAGAAGGCACGATTAAGAGCTGGCTCTTCAGAGCTAGAGCTATGTTACAACGAGACCTGATGCCAATCTTTGGCTAAAATCGCTTCTCATCATTGCAGGAAGAGCCTCGGGTAACCGAGGCTTTCTTATTTATCCTTCCGACCAGTCGTGATGAAACCCATAGGATAGGGGGACAATGTAGCCATTAGCATTTGTAAAGTAGGCATTGAGTCTGATTTCATCTCCAAGTAGTTTTTGTGAGGCATAAACGCAAGGCTCCCGTTTGCGGGCTTACCCGCAAAATCTATCGAGAGGACAACGCGACCAAATCCGTTGACCTTCCCAGTCATCTTGACTTGACCTTCTTCGCCCTTGAAGTTGAGGACACCCTTAAAGCTTCCGTCGGCATCGACATCGAAAATCAGGGTGCCTTCAGTAATCGAGTTTGCTAAAGTGAAGAAACCCATAAATTCGTAATGTCCCGAATACGCAACTACATCCGATTTGTCGTTGTATCCAAACTTTGTGAAATTTCCATTGAGCGGTTCGCCAATTGCCCAAAAAGGCAGACCATCCGCAACTTGCTTTTCACCTTCCGTTTTTCGCTGTCGACATTGTGATGTAGCCCTCACAATCGCTACGCTCCAAAGATCATGAAGCTCAGGTTGAGCCTCCATGAGTGCTGCCAGCAAGTCTTCTGAAGGCACGCTCGCCTCGCTAGAAACATACTTGAGGTAGTGCAAATAGAAAATGATACTGTTGTTCACCGCAAACGAAGTGTCGACTTTTTCGATCATGGTCTTGATCGCTTCTTTGTCGCCTTTCAAAAATGCCAAATGAGCAGAAAGTAGCCTCAAATATGAACCGGAAGTCCCATTTGTATTACCAAGTTTTAGCCGTTCAATGGTGGAACTTGCTTTGTCTAATTCCGAGTGAATAAGCGCATCGAGGCCCATTCGAATGAGAAGCTCGTTATCAACTCCTCCAAGTTTTTCAAGTTTTTCGAGAACAGTCGTGGTGATACCATAGAGCCCATTATTAAGGAGACTCAGATAAAGTTCCTTGAGGTAACCAGCCTTGTTCGTGTAGAGTCGATCTTCAATGTTTTCCCAAGGCCCAGCAACTGTTAGAATAGCGATTCGGTAACTTTCGTCCGTTCGATTCAACAGTTTGCAAAGTAAGACAACCAAATCGGGATCGTCGCCTATTTGGTCAAAATCTAGGCACATATCATTCGCCATTTTTCGGTGAACCGTCACAACGGATGCTCTTTCGGCAGAGCTCGTGGCGATAGATTGATCAAGAAGGGAACTTAAACCCGAGTAGGCTATTTTGCAGGCGTTAAGATGCCCCCTTGAAAGCCTAACTAGAGAATCCGGTACTGGTTCAAAATGAGACAAATCTTTGGCCGATTTAATGATCCAGTGTGCGGTTTGAGCCTCAAGGCTATTCGGCAGCCTTTGAGCTGCGGCTAGAAATTCAGATTCAAGACTAAGAGAGCTCCCTCTTAGAACAGTGATGAGCGAGTAAATGCTTTCACCACTCTCGGTGGTTTTAAGTACGACTTTGGCTTTGTCAATAAGATTTGGATCTCGAAGTAATGCCGCCACAATTAAGGATCGCACCTCCCAATATGTTGCCTTTGGGAAACGGGCACTGGCGGCGGCGACAACTCGTTGGCACTTCTCGTATTGGCCCCAACGAAGAAAAGTTCGATAGAGAATACGGTAACTACTATCAAGGAATTTACTGTCTTTGTCCAGAGCCTCTACCAACTTTTGCAGAGGCTCCAAGCCTGATTGGTTTTGGTCTTGGCTCAATTTAAGGAGGTTCGCGTAGGCTTGGATTAGCTGGTCTTTCGGATAATCAAGCTTGAGAAGAGTCACCAGTTTTTGTTGCTCGGCTCGACCGTCTGACAATCGCTGAAGAAGCACATCGAACATAGGAAGCAAGACATCACGCGAATCCGAATAATACAAATTCCAGAGCGCTTTCAGAAATCTTGTCTCACCGACTGCGGCAATTTTCCCATGGATAACTGCTAAGTCATCGTAGACGGAATTTGGGTCGTCCAAGTTGTTCTTTTGCAGGACTGAATTGAGTTCGTAACTGAGTCCCAGATTTTGACAGGTGAGAACGTACGAGTAGAGAGCATGTGTGTCCAGCGAACCATAGCTCTGAAGCACTCGCAGGATCGAGAGGGCTTCCTCGTTCCGTCCGTCATTTCTCAACAAAAACACTTGCGTCATAAGGGCATCCTTATACTGTTGATTCGAAAGACTTCCAACTCCAAGCATCCCTTTGTAGGATTTCAAAAATTGAGCAAACTCATCTTTCTTGGGAGCCAGAGTCGTAAGGACAACCTCTTGCTCTTTTTCGGCAAAAATAGATGGTTTCTGTGCGTTGTCGCCGTAGTCATGCCGCGTGTACTCTTCAACGCTTTTTGCAATGCCGACCCCAAGCTTGGAAAGGAGCATCGCACCAATGGCAGGATCAACGGCTGACTTTTTTTGAATCGCCCGATTGAGAAAGTAGGTAAAAGTTCCGTGCCCAAGGCTTGGTGCCTCGTACGATTTCATACCAGGAGAGCAGCCAAGCAGAATTCCGATGTTCGTTTTCTTGCCGAGTTCGATTAAATTTCGTCCAAATGGATTCTTTTCTCCAGCTCGACAGGCATCGGAAATCACCACGACGTTTCGTAGCTTCTTTTTTGCAAGCCTCTCCAAGATTTCGGTGACAGATATTCCTTTTTGGCTGGCTTCAGTTGCCGCCGCATCGTTGGGCATCCAGTAGTCGCCATTCGGAAGACCGATTCCATGACCAGAGAAATAAACAATGAACAGATCGCCTGAGTCGAGAGCCGATTGCGAAAGAATTGTGTCGAGGGCTTTGCGAACATTTACGGCATTCGGAGTTTGGTATCCAGTTTGGTCCGCCAAGATGGAAACCGAATCGTTCGAAAATCCGAGTTCTGACTTGAGCGTGTCCGCAAACGAAATACAGTCTTTTGCGCCGTAATTGAGCTTGCCAAGGGAGGTGTAGTTGCTAACACCAATGCAAATCGCCCACTTCTTGGACTGCATTTCCGGAAGCTTTAACTCTTCGTTTCCTTCGATGCCTTGAGCAAGCGCGTTTCCCAGGTTGAGTAGCATCACAAAAATAACAAAAAACAGTCTCTTCATTCGGTCCCGTTAGAAGACGTTCCGAGAGCAGAATCGGGACTAGATAATTTCAAATTCCCTCGTGCATTTCGGAGAATTGGTTGAGTAAACGTCTCTTCGCTTGGGTCATTAAGTTGAACTTAGGAGTACCATATGTTGTGTGGTTCAACGGAGAATAGCGTGTTTTTGAAGCGATTTTATGATGAGCAACTCGCTCATGCCAGCTACCTCGTCGGATGTTATGTGTCCGGCGAAGCAATCGTCATCGATCCAAACCGGAACATTCAGCAATACATCCAGGCGGCAACCGATGAAGCCATGCGGATCGTCTCGGTAACCGAAACACACATTCACGCCGATTACCTTTCCGGCAGTCGGGAGTTGGCGCAAACTACGGGAGCAACCCTTTATCTTTCTGACGAAGGCGATGCAGATTGGAAATATGCCTTTGCCAAGGAGACAAATGTGCGTTTGGTAAAACATGGTGATGTGATCAAGCTTGGAAACATAAAGTTAGACATTTGGCACACTCCAGGTCATACTCCTGAACATATTTCATTGGTGGTTACCGACGGTGCGGAGTCAACTGAACCGCTTGGAGCATTTACAGGAGACTTTATTTTTGTTGGCGATGTAGGGCGTCCGGACTTGCTTGACCGAGTTGCTGGCTTCAAGGATACGATGGAGAAAGGTGCTCGCGTCCTGTACCAAAGCTTACAAAGATTTGTTTCGGCAATGCCCGATCACCTATTGATCATGCCAGCTCATGGTGCCGGTTCTGCTTGTGGCAAAGCCCTAGGCGGCGTACCGTTCAGCGTGCTAGGATACCAAAAAACCGTCAATTGGGCCCTGAAGTGCAGTACCGAACAAGAATTCGTCGATGGAGTCCTCAATGGTCAGCCGGAGCCGCCGTTCTATTTCAAAGAAATGAAGCGAATGAACAAAATGGGACCGCCAATCTTGGGACCAATCAAGACTCCACCGAAGCTGTCGCCCACCATACTTAAGAACTCGACATCATTCCTCATCGATATTAGGCCCGCTGCATCTCTAAGAGTTGGCTTCTATCCTGGCTCGATAGGAGTTGCCTCTTGTCGATTGTGTCGCAGTTTTGCGACCTGGACTGGTTGGCATGCTCCTTATGATCGGGATATAGTCATTATTGCTAATACAGAAGAAGACGTAATTGCCGCAACTCGCTCGATGGAAGCAATTGGCTTGGATCGTGTTACCGGCTGGATTCAGTTTGACGAAATTCCGTGTGACCAGGTTGAACCAATCAATCTTGTATCAGTTGAGGATGCAATTGGACAAGCCGCCCTGGGTGAAGTCAACATCCTCGATGTGCGAGGACGAAGCGAATACGAGGCGGGACATATTCCAGGAGTGACTTGGATTCCATTTGGATATTTAGAAGGACGTTTGAGTGAAGTTCCGAAGGACAAGCCATTGGTCATCCATTGTGCTGGCGGAAACCGGTCGCCTATCGCTTACACGGTGTTGAGAAAGCACGGTCTTACAGCCTTATTTGAGATGAGTGCGGGATTTAAAGGGTATCAACAGACCGAAGCTGCCATTGAGTTCGATTTGCCGCAAGATTTGCTTGAAGTCTAGTTAAGTCTAAACGAAGTCATGCAAATTCGTGTTCGCAAACCGAATACTATAGTTAGGAGACGTCAAGTTGATTCTTGGCAGGTAGCCAAGCACACATGAACCCAGAAAAGCAAAAACTAGACAATTTAACGATCATCCGTTTCTTTGCCGCATTTGCTGTATTCTTGCTTCACGCTGGATCGGCACTGGTCAACAGTGAACAAATCCCAGAGTGGCTAAAGAACATTACCCACCATGGAGGAGAAGGCGTCACGATTTTCTTCGTGTTGTCCGGGTTCATCCTTTCGTACAACTACCAAAGCAAGATCGCCAATTCAACTTTTAAATTCAAAAGCTATTTTGTCAATCGATTTGCCAGGGTATATCCGATGTACCTGTTCGCACTGATTGTTGGAATCCCTTTCATGATTTCCCATGCGAAGTTCATTGGAATATCTTACGGAATTCCATACCTGGGTATTGACAGTTTGAGCCGAATCTTTCTCCTTCATGCCTGGTATCCCTATTTTAATGACCATCCTCATTGGCTAACTCAGGGCTGGACTTTGTCTGTTGAACTCTTGTTTTATGTTTCATTCCCGTTCCTTCTTCGGGCGATTGAGTCCGTCAA
>JAYUOQ010000363.1:0-3370 GCA_043760685.1 Armatimonadota bacterium
GTTTCGACGGCGTCTGGAAGTTCGTCCCTTATAACTGAACGCATCCAAGTCAAAGCATTTCTTGCTTCATCGTTCGTGACGCTCTCTAAATAATGGTCAACCGACGAGAACTTTTCCATACTGTTCCTAATTTGCCCCGAGACTCTTGAGGGCTGCAACTGAGCTCGGATAATTTGGATCCACGCGAACGGCTTGACGATACCAGTTGATGGCCTGAGCCTTGTTGCCTAGCTTGAGATAGGCTTCGGCAAGGCTGTCATAAGTATTGGCTGACTTGGGATATCGACGAACATTGACTTTAAAAACCTTGATTGCCATCCCAATTTGCTTGTCAGTATTCATGACTTGGTAACCATAGTTGTTGATCTGGTTTTCCGTAAATTCTCGACTGTTTGGATTCTTCTTGATCGTTTGATCGATGAATTTTGAAAACCCATACTCACCGTCGGTTTTCAAGAGTTCCAGTATCAATCCCGGACGCATCGACCTAATAGGATCATTGTCGGCAAAGAACTTCTCTAAACCGTCTGGACCGGTCCGAATAGCTTGAAGACCCTTCAATTGTAGTGCCTCGTAGCTTTTTGACACCGAGTTTAGGTCGCGTTGCAAAACTTGATTTGTTAGCCACTTACCGTTCGAGATCACTCCGGCTCGCCGCTTGAGATTTTCAAGGTCAGATAGGGGGTTTGCGGACAAAAGAACCAGATCGCTTCGCTTTCCGACGGCAATTGATCCTATCGAGTTAGATTGATTGAGAGCAATAGCGGAATCCAGGGTAGAAGCACGAAGGGATCTGTAATTTGAGTAACCAAGTTTATTGAGATTCAAAATTTCTTCGACGACTGTAAAGCCGGGCACTATACCCGTGGCGTTAGCATTTGTCCCAACAAGGACTGTTGCCCCGCCACCAATGAGTTGACGGATAATTTCCTTTTGATTGATGAGCGATCGTTGTAAGCCCGGGTGGAACCTCTTGTCTAGATATCTGGCCTGGACATCGTTAAAACCTGGCCGCCAAGCTCGACGTTGCCAAGCGGGTAAGAATTGTGTTTCGGTTCGAGCAAGAAACGACTTTAGATCTTCCGCTTGCCTCAAATTATGGGTCGTCGAGATCAAATTTGCGATCACCGGAACTTTGGATTGAGCAATCATTCTTGACGCCTTCGTCATGTCGGCATTCAAATTTTGAGATCCGATTAAGTAAGAATTGAAGACTTCCTCAATACTAACGATTGGCATCTTGTTGCGAAGAACTTCTGGCAATCCAACTGCCCTTGGAATATTTCCAAAGAGGGTTCGTTTATTGCTTCTTGCGGCCGAAACTATCGCAGCAAAATTGGTTGGGCTTACTCCGGCGGTAACAAACACCGAATCGTATCCAGTCTTCGAATCACTTTCGACCAATTTGGCGGATTCCGATGGGTTCTTTGGGCGAATCACTTTTGGTCCGCAAGTTACGATATTTGGTCCGCGCAAAGAGCCGTCCCTAATCTGATTTCGCCATGTAAGGTGAATTGGACGACCGTCATGATTGAATACCGTGGTTACTCCGTTAGCCAAGTAAAGCGGGAACTCTAGTTTTGATCTAATTTGGACATCAAGATCAATCAGTCCGGGTATCAAAAACTTACCTTTACCGTCAATCTTTTCAGATCCTGGTGGAAGCTTTACTTTGCTGGAATCGCCGATGATTACAATCTTTGACCCCTGGGTAACAACGGTTTGGTCGTTAAGAACAACTTCCCTGTCCATTGGAATCACAGAGACGTGCGTTATTGCGATCGTGTTTGTCGCGTTAGCTTGAATCAGCATTGCCAAGGAATTAAGAATCATGTTTGCTATTTGTCATTCTAACTCAGGCGAATATTGCTAGAATGTCTTAAATTGAATATTTGGATAGCTTCAAACAGTTTGGTTTCGCCTGAAAAGCCAGATTCAATTTGTACCCGGTAGACTGAAATGACCTTGAACAAGAAGCTCAATATTTTTCATTTATTGGTGGTCCTTAGTTCCTCAATTGCCATTGGCCTCTTGCTAAAGGGAATGTTCAAAGGGGATTGGTTTGAGTTTGCCGCTTTCGTAACTGGAGTCCTATCGGTCTATCTTGTCGCGGTCGAGCATATTTGGAATTGGCCAATCGGACTGATCAACGTTTCGATTTTTGGCTACGTTTTCTTCAAGGGCAACTTGCTTGCCGACATGAGCCTTCAATTGTTTTTCTTTGTTCTTGGAGTGCAGGGTTGGTACCACTGGTTAAAGGGAGGGCAAAACAAAACACAGCTCAAAATGATAAGGATTCCTCCGGTATGGTGGGGTGGAATTGTGGTTTTGCTCTTAATTGGAACCGCAATTTACTATCCAATTATCACGCACTTTAAGGGGGCTTCACCGTTGGTTGACTCCGTCTTGACCGTGGGGAGCATTATTGCTCAAGTCCTTTTGAACACGAAACGAATTGAAAATTGGATCATGTGGATTTTGGTTGATATTGCCTACATACCGCTGTATCTCTCTCGAAATCTGGGTTCAGCTGCAGTCTTGTACGCAATATTTTTGATGTTGGCCATTTGCGGTTTAGTTAGCTGGTCCAAGGCGATGAAAACATTAGAAGCATGATTGGCGTCGTTATTGGCAAATTCTATCCCCCTCACAATGGGCATAGATTCCTGATAGAATCCGCCCTAGGTCAGGTTGACGACTTGACCGTGATTGTTTGTGATCACCCTTTTCAAGAAATTTCTGCAGAAACTCGTGCGAACTGGCTTCGAGGTATCCACCCAACTGTTCGTGTGGTAGTCACTCCGGACGATTTGCCAGATGAGCCTCAACCATGGGCAAAACGAACAATTGAGATTTTGGGAAGAAATCCAGACGTTGTATTCACTTCGGAGGCTTATGGCGAAGGATATGCGAAAGCAATGGACTGCAGGCACGTTCTCGTTGACATTGATCGTAACGCGGTACCAATATCAGCGACCAAGATTCGATCAGCACCGCTTGATTGCTTAGAGTATCTTGAACCCTGCGTTCGAGCCCATTATGTCAAACGGGTAGTTCTCCTTGGGGTCGAGTCCACCGGAAAATCGACATTAGCCAAAGACCTCGTCATAGAAACCCATGTATCGGCGATGCCATACGCTAGTGGCAAATGCGTTGGTATCGCAAATCAAAACCTTGTTCGCTAGTCCGGCAGCTTCGTCTTCTCGGACCTGTTGTGTTTTTGCTATTTCTACAAAATCTTCAGTTTGCCATTCTCCTGTTTTGGTAAGACAATATTCACGACCAAATTCCTCAACATGGTTTGTTTTAAGGCTAAGAGCGAGGTCTTTGGCTAATGTCGATTTTCCGGTGGACTCGACCCCAAGGAGAA